>CALACD010000377.1 GCA_937890445.1 uncultured Acidimicrobiia bacterium
GGAAGCGATCGTAGAACGGAGTCGAGTCGTGGCCCTCGCGCCCTCCGACTCCGAAGTTGGACGTCGTCGTCTTCCGTCGTTGCCCCACAGGTCCTCCGATCACCGCCACCGTGTCGGGCCGCAGTTCGCGCACCGAACATACGCGCGATCCGAGCATAGTGGCCCCTGCGCGTCGAGGCTCGCCGGTGCTCGCGCATGACCTCGATGGCACCGACCTCATGTCAGGCGCCTGGTCGTGACCATCTGGCTCATCGACGAGTCCGCAATCGTCAGGTTGCACCCTTCCGCTGACGATGCTGCTCCGCTGGTGACGCTGCGTGGGCGGAGCGCGCCCCCGAGCATTCCCTCCACCGTGCTTTCGATACCTGGTCCCGCTGAACCGCTCACGCCCCTTCCCGCGCCGGAACCGATGCCGCCCATCGAACCGCTCGAGCCTCTCGTGCCCAATGATCCCCCGGAACCATCCATCATCTGACGCTGACGCTTTCGAACGCGAACCGGGCGGGCGGACTGGGCTCGGCCTTTCGCTGCCGGCATCTGCGGTCAGAGGCGATCCCACACTCGGCGGAGTTCGGATACGGCGGAATCGAGATCGACACCGAGCTGTTTGGCTGCGATCACGTACATCTCTGCGGAGTCGGCCAGCGCTGTGCCAAGGTCGAGTTCTTCGACTGGACGCTCCTTGGGTGGGGTCAGGATGAACGATCCTCGATGCCCACGCGTTTCGAGGATCTTGGCTTCCTCGAGAAGCGCATAGGCCTTGGCGACGGTGCCCTTGGCCAACTGGAGATCGTTCGCCAATTGTCTGATCGTCGGGAGCCGGGTGCCGGGTTCGATCGTGCCGGCGAGCACCATGCGCACGACCTGTTCTCGGATCTGTTCGTACACCGGAAGCGCCAATGTCGAATCGACTCGGAGCTTCATGAGCCGATCAGCGCTCGGAGGTTGGCCCGGCTTTGCCGGCTCGCCACGTACCAGGCGATGGCGAGCATCCAGAGGGCGAGTACGGCAACGGTGACCGTGGTCGAGTTGCCGAATGTCGCCAGCCCTTGGCTCAGCATGACCAGCGCGAACGCAATCGCTGGTCGGGTGAAGCCCTGAGTCGCGGCGAGGCGTCGCATCACATCATCGGCGCGCCGGAGATCGTCCGAGAGGGCTGGGCGGCGGCGCACCACGACCGCCCGCTGCATGGCGGTCGCTGCCGCAACGGCGACCAGTGCCGCCATTGCGGGCCAGAACGATCCCCATCGACCAGCGCCAGTCGTCACTGCCACGACCATCAGGCACATCGCAGCGGCGGCGATCACTGCCAGCGCGACCGTGTCGGTCGGTGTCACGTAGTCGCCCATGTGCCGCGCCGTGATGTCGGCACTGCGAGCCGACCTGGGCCGCCCTTGAAACGAGTGGACTTCGGCTGCGGCGCCGCCGAACGCAACGCCGGCGAGAAGACCCACAAGTGGTGAAGCGAGACTGCCGGTCGCGAAGCCGAGTCCAAGAATTGCGCCGCACAGACCGCCGACGAAACGAAAGTGCTTCGAACGTCGCATCCAACGGGCGAACAGCACAGCAGACAACGAATCCGGGGCGACCTCGAGAGCTCGAGCGTCGGCATCAGGATCTCGGCCCGACAAATTGACGGCCAACAAGAAGATCAGCGCGATGGCAGCGAGAACGAGCACGACTGCTGCGATGTTCGTTCCCTCGCCGTCGGGCCGAGCGACAACGAACGGCCCGAGGATCGTGATGAAGGCCAAGACGGTGAGCGGCCAGCGTCGGCGGGCGGCGGCATCGATGATCCGCTTCATCATCGGAGAGCCTCACAGGCACCGGCGAGTGGACCGCTGATCTCTCGCATCGAGCCGTCCGCATCTTGCATCATCATTGATTCGCCTCCGTTGTCCGCGTTGCCATCTAGGTCGATGAACGCCACCGGGTCTTGGTGGAGGCTCACCGTGTTCGAGAACGGAGGAAAGGCGCCGTCGCCGAAATCGACCGTGGCATCGACGAGGCCCCAAGGACCTGGCTTGTCGATGCAGTCGGTCGGGCGGAACCACACCACGACCGTCGCAGTGCGGCCGGCAGGCACGACGATTGGCAGGGGCATGGCCGCCTGATTTCGCGGAAGAATTGGAGTGGCGACCGACGATTCAACTCCAACGTCTGACGTCTGCGTCTCGTAGGGCGGATCGAGAATCACGCCGACATCGACCACGTCGGCTCCCGGGCCATCGAAGGCGATGTCGGTGATACGAACTGAGCGACTGCTGTTGTTCGGCATCATCACCGTGGCCGACACGGCATTGCGAGCTGGGCCGACCTCCAGAAAGGACCCAGAACTGAACGAGCTACCGAACGTGGGTCGGGGATAGAGGTAGCCGCCCATGATGAGGACGGTGGAAGCGATGGCCGCACCGACAACTGCGGCGCTGGCCACCAAGGTCTTGATGGGCCCGGCAGAGAGAGGAATCAGCTCGTCCAACCGCTCGTCGAGATCGCGATCTTCGGGACGTGATTCCAACATTGCTGTCACCTTTGCGCTCCGTCTGCCTTCGCTCCGCTCATCGAAGCGCTTGTCTCATAGTTATGAGACAAGCGCTTGTCCTTGTCAAGTGGTACAAGTGCCTCGTGAGGGCCATTGCCGTTCGTCACAGCAATGGGACTCGGACACGGCCAACTACACCGAACTGCGAGCTGACGGTAGGGACCGGGACCGCCGGATTCGGAACGCCGGAAAGGTCGATGCTCTGCTTTCTGTCGTGTTCCGAGCAGCCTTCAACGCCTTGGTCAGCCAACGATCAGTGGGTCGTTGAGTAGCCCGGCAGCACCCCATCGAGTTGCATCACCGCCCAATCGAACCATCGATCGAGCGGACCTGAACGCAGGTGGCCCACCCCACCAGTTCAACGCGACATCGAAACGTTGACTCCGTCTCCCCGGACGTCGGAATGCACGCCACGTCCCGTCGGGCCTCACGCCGGGCGCGGCAAACGCCGGCAGGATCAGCTGCTCAAGCTGGCGGAGAATGGGATCGGCGAGATCCGGTTCGAGCTTGGTGTCAGACCCATAGCGAAAGGGCTCGCTGGGCGCGGCGAGCTCGGAATGTCAATCCAGACTCGTCGAACGTTCCAAGCAGCGACTTCTGACTCGAACGATGACCAACTCGTCGGAGCCGAGCCCGACGACTCACGCATCAACACGAGGCGCAAGGCCCATGCGTCCACTCGGTTGTTCAACGTCGGACCCAACTCAGCGACGGCGGAGCTACTGAACTGTTCACCGGGGCCGGACGAGTGTCGTGAGAGCGACGGCGATCACTTCGATGTCGGGATTCTTCGTCGCAACCTTGATGACGAGGTCGTAGACGTCGTTGTTCTCGGCGCTTGCGACGCTGTGGCCGTTGATCTCGAGGAAGACGGCGGTTGCGAGCCATCCGAGTCGTTTGTTGCCGTCGACCAGGGCGTGGTTGCCGACGATCGATTGCAGGAGTGATGCGGCTTTGGTCCAGATGTCAGGATAGGCGTCGGCGCCGAATGCAGTGGTGCGCGGTCGTGCGGCTGCGGATCCGAGTAGGCCGAGATCGCGGATTGGTGCGGGGCCGCCGAGCAGTGCAGTGGCGAGTGCAATCAGGTCATCGAGGTCGAGGTACTCGATCTCGGGTTCCTTGGTCACTCGCCCAACCGGCGCAGGGCATCGTCGTGTGCGACGAGGATCTTCGCTGCGGCCTCGGCGACTCGATCACGGTGGACGCTGCGGTCAACGAACTCGCGGACGGCTCGACGGGCCGCCTCTTGGAGTGAGATGCCCTCGAGCTCTGCTCGTTGACGGAGCGCTGCTTGTTCCTCGTCGGTGAGGCGGAGTGTCATGGCCATCCGACCATGGTATCACTGTGATACCTGTCGTTGAAGAGCCCGAGACGACGCGTCTCGTTCCCGGCGATGAGGGCAGGCAGCAGCCACGGCCCTGGAACAAAGGAGGCCGCACGGCCGCCCGGGTACGCATCGCACTGCGTTCGCAGCGAGGCCACTCGCCGATGCCGATCTCGGCCAGGACGACGTGGAGGCGCTCGATAGTGCCGACGTCGCGTTCGAGGAGAATGTCGAGATCCCTCGCCGGACCGCCTCTGGCCGCTGACCCAACCAGCTCGACTCGCACACCTCGGCCCTCAAGATGGCGGGCGAGTTCGAAGGGCTGTTGTGATGGCACCGGGCTCGACACCTGGTAGCCCCACTGATGGCGACCGCTCATCGCCCCAGCATGACACGACCCCGACGCCATGCGCTGACTGGTGCTGAGCGTGCCATGCGCCCCTCGAACCGGCGTTCGGGGGCGTTGTTCGGCGTTCAGGCCGAGAGTGGTAGGGGATGATCGTGTCGGTCCGATCGGGGACGAGTCACTACTGCGAAATGGTGCCTGGCTGCTCGTCAGCGAGCGATGCGAGAACGTCCCTGCTCGTATGCAGGAGTCGCCAGACGTCGATCTGATCGTCGCTGACGACGTAGAAGATCAGATACGGGAACCGTTCGAGCGGCCAGGTCCGCAGGTTCGGGATGTTCAACTCGAATGCGAAACGCAACGACCCGGTGAGCGGTTGCCGGGCGAGGAGCCCGAGGGCTCGTTCCAAATCGTCGACGAAGTTCTCAGCGGGGCCGGGAGGGGCCTCGGCGTGCAGGTAGCCGAAGGCCGTGTCGGCGTCGTCGATGGCGCGTTGGCGCAGCGAGACATGGGCCGGGACGGTCACGAACTCGGGATGCGCGCTCGGAGGGTGTCGAGGTAGCCGTCAGCGGTGGCGGCGATGGGCGATGACGCTCCTTCGAGTAGTGCGGATCGGAGGCGTTCCCGATCTTGTGCGCGGCGGATGAGGTCTCGCACGTATTCGCTGGTTGAGCCGTAGCCGCCGTTGTTCACCTGTGTGTCGACAAAGGTTTTGAGTTCGTCTGGGAGCGAGACGTTCATCGTGGTCATGACAGGAGTCTACGAAGCTTGGCAAAGTTTGCCAAGAGCAAGGTCTCTACTACTGACAGCCGCAGCTCGCGCTGCGTCTCACGGCCGGCGGTAGAGGATGGTTTCCTGGCTTCGATCGGCGGAGATTATGGGATACCTCGTCGCTCGCGTAGGTGCCGGTCTCGATCGGCTCGGCGTCACGGTCGGCGGCGCGATTACGAGCGGCCGTAGGCGACTCCTGGGTCAAACACCTCGCCGGTTCCCGAGCCGGTGGTCGGCCGTTCGAGGACGCGATTATCGAGTGGGTCGACCCAAGGCTCGCATCGGCGTCATGCGCGTGCCCGGAGACTCCTGCTGACACCGCGACGTACTGCATGTATATTGCATGCATGGCGAACGTTCAGATCCCGAGTGAGGGGGACCCGTTTGTTGAGCCAGTTGCTATGAGAGCATTTTCTGGTTCTGT
>CALACD010000378.1 GCA_937890445.1 uncultured Acidimicrobiia bacterium
GGAAGTTCAGCGGACCGATGCCGTAGCGACTGCGCGGGTCGAACGGGCTGAAATCGTAGAACCGGTTGGCGTACTGACCCAGCCCGTCGGAGGATCCGGTCCAGCGGTCCCATTTCGGCGAACGGAGGAAGAGTCGAAGGATCTCGGCGGTGGCGATGGTGACGATGGCCAGGTAGTCGGCCCGCAATCGCAGCGTGGGCACCCCCAGCACCAGGGCCAGCAACACCGGGAAAACGAACAACCCCATGAAGATGCCGAGCCAGAAGGACAGTCCCCACGTCACCACGGTGATGGCCAAGCCGTAGGCGCCGGCCGCCATGAAAGCGGCCTGACCGAAGTTGAGCAGACCGGTGTAGCCGAAGTGCACGTTCAGCCCGATCGCAGCCAGCGCGAAATAGATGGCCTGCTCACCGAAAAAGCCGCGCAGTGTGTTCTCGAGGATCGAATTCCAGTCCATCAGTCCTGTCTCCTCATCAGCCCCGTCGCCTTCATCAGCCCAAGCGCTCCGCTTTGCCGAGCAGACCCTGTGGCCGCACCAGGAGAATCAGGATGAGCGTCAGCAAGGCCCCGACGTTCTTCATGTCGGATGGCACCACCAGGGTCGACATCTGGATGAACACGCCGACCACCAAACTCCCGAGCAACGCGCCGTAGGCCGTGCCCAGACCACCGAGGGTGACGCCGGCGAACATCAGCAGCAGCAACCGGAAGCCCATCTCCCACCCGATGTCCTCGGTGGCTCCGAACAACACACCGCCCAGACCGGCCAGGGCAGCCCCGGCCACCCAGACGTAGCGGATCACGAACTCGACGTCGATACCCGATGATTCGGCCAGATCCTTGTTGTCGGCGACGGCCCGCATGGCCTTGCCGATCCGAGTGAGTCGCAACAGCGTGCCAACAGCGGCCAACACGACGGCCGAGAACACCATGATCACCACATCGCGGGGAGCCATGGTGAAGGGTCCGAAGTCGATGACCGACTGGACCTGATAGTCCTTGTACGTCCGGCCGCGGCCCCCGAAGAAGTAGAGCATCACGTAGCGGAACAGGATCGAGAGACCGATCGAGACCACCAACATCGAGATCAGGCTCGAGCCCCGGCGGCGAAGCGGTCGCCACACCACCTCGTTGAACAAACCTCCGGCCAGACCGGTGATGACAACGGTCAGCAAACCGGCGACGAGCAACTGCAAGGTCACCCCGAAGACTCCGGTCACGTTCAACAAGAAGGCGACCATGGCCCCGAAGGTCACCATCTCGCCGTGGGCGAAGTTGACCAGACCGGTGGTCCCGAAGATGAGCGACAGGCCGATGGCCGTCATGCCGATGATCAGGCCCAGCTTCAGTCCATCCACCAACAACTGCACAACCTTGATGCTGCCCCCGGTCGCCGCCTGCACTTCGCCGAGAGGAAAGAGCACAGGGTTGTCGCGACCGACGTTGGCTGTCACTTCTCGGAAGTTGTCGCTGCCTTCACGTAGCGGAACCCCCTCGGGCAACGTCGTTTCGTCGACCGTGATGGTGTAGACACCAGCGCCGGGCAGCGCGATCAGCCAGGCACCGTCGGGCCCGGTCGTGGCCGAAGCAACGACCTCGCCAACGTCGTTCGTCGCCGTCAGGACAACACCCTCGAAAAACTCGTCCGACCCATCCTCGGCCGTGCCACGGCTGCGGAAGGTTCCGCTGGCAGTAGTTTCCCCGTCCTGGGCCACGTCGATGTCCTGCGCCGCGACCGGTGACGCCGCCGACAACGCGGTGAACACCAGGATCAGCAACCCGGCCAGCCGGGGGAGACATCGGACACATCGGATCATTGCCGACGCATGGTAGGCGAGATTGGCCTCGACGCAACCCGTCGGTAACTTCCGTTCACGATCCGGTCACCGATCAGTCGTCGTCACACGCCTTCAGGACATCCCCGATCACGGGATCGAGCCTCCAGTCCCTCCGAGATCGATGATGATCGGCCGCCCACGTGCTGGTGAGAACGTCCGCACCGGCAGCCGCCAGGAGTTCCTCGCCCAGTTCCGGGTGGAGCACGTACTCGGCCAGACGACGGCGAACGCCCGACGATGCCCGCCAGGCAAAGGCCCGCTCCGGGGGAACGACCGTCCATACGACGGTGGCCACGACCCGAGCCGGCGTCCGGAACCCCGACTCGATCTTGCCCACGTCGTGCAACAGAGCGGCGGCCACCACCGGGCGAGCCGCATCCTCACCGAGCGTGGCCACGACCTGGCGGGCCACGCCGATGGCGTGTCGACGGTCGGGATTGTTCATGCGTCGCCACAATGCCACCTCACCATCGACCAGATACGACATCGCCCAGGTCTCGTCGCGGTCGCCGGGTGCTCCCGGTCGAACGGCGCCCACGAAGCGCCGGACGAGATGTGAGAGGTGACGAAGGCGCGTCAGCGTCCGAGCTTTCGAGCTGCAGCCAGGATTCCGGCGATGGATTTACCGTCGGTGATCCTGCCATCCATGGCCATCTCGATGGCAACCTCGAACGACACTCGCTCGATCGTCATGTGCTCCTCTTCCAGTCCATCGGTGACCTGGGGAACCGGCGTGAGATCATGCGCCAGGTAGATGTGCTGCAACTCGTCGCAGAACCCAGGCGAATGATGGAAGTGCATCAGGAAGTCGAGTCGTCCCGGCACCATGCCGATCTCTTCGGCCAACTCTCGCACGATCGTGGCATCGGGCGATTCCCCGACCACATCCAGCTTCCCGGCCGGAATCTCCCACAGTTCACGGTCGATGGGCGCCCGGTACTGGCGGACCAGGAAGATGTCGTCACCATCGATGGCGACCGCCGACACCGCACCCGGGTGGCGCACGACGTCACGTCGGAACTCCTGACCATCGGGACCGGTGAACCAGCCGTCGTAGGTGCCGACGACGGCACCCTGGTGGATCAACTCGTCTCGGACATGGGTGAATCCGGTCATCGCAGATCCGTTTCGGCCGTCATCGCCGTCAACCGGATGCGTCAGCGGACTCGGTCAACACGATCCGTGGCTCCTCGGCATAGCGCTCCGGGTGCTTGCGCTCGGCCTCGGTCAGCGCGGCAGCGATGAACGCATCGAACAACGGGGCCGGCCGGTTCGGACGGCTCTTGAGTTCGGGGTGGGCCTGGGTCCCGATCCAGAACGGATGACTCTGAAGCTCGATGAACTCGACCAGGCGACCATCCGGCGACTTGCCCGTGCAGCGGAAGCCTCCGGGCCCATCCTCGAAACGAGTCAGGTACTTGGGGTTGAATTCGTAGCGGTGACGGTGGCGTTCCTTGATGACCGTCTGGCCGTACAGCTTCGATACCTGACTGTCCTCGTCGAGGACTGCCACGTAGGCACCGAGTCGCATCGTGCCCCCCATGTCGGTGACGCCACGCTGGGACTCCATCAGGTCGATCACCGGGTGCGGGGTCTCGTTGTCCTGGGTGTCGAACTCGCTCGAATGCGCCCCGCTGAGGCCCAGGACGTGACGGGCGTACTCGATGGTCATGACCTGCATACCCAGACAAAGCCCGAGGCAGGGCTGACCGGACTCGCGAGCGAACCGGGCGGCTTCGATCTTTCCCTCGACACCGCGCTCGCCGAAACCACCGGGGAGGACGATGCCGTCGAGATGACCCAGCTTCTCCTCTACCAGGAGGCCCTCGACATGATCGGACATGATCCATTCGATCTCGAGGTCGACATGGTTGTGCAGCGCCGCGTGACGCAACGACTCCGCGACCGACAGGTAGGCATCGTGGAGCGACACGTACTTACCGACGATGCCGATGGTGAGGGGTTTCACTGCGGTGTCGGTCAGGTTCACCAGGGCCTGCCACTCGGTCAGGTCCGGCTCGTGGTGGCCGACCCTGATCAAGTCGCAGACGTAGGAATCGAGCCCTTCCTCGTGCATGGTCAGCGGAATCTCGTACAGGCTGGCTGCGTCCGGCGCGTTGATGATCCCTTCGAGCGGCACGTCGCACAGATTGGAGATCTTCGAGCGCAATCCGTCGGAGATGCGGCGATCACTGCGGCACACGATCACATCGGGCTGAATGCCTCGGCTTCGCAACTCGGTGACGGAGTGCTGGGTCGGCTTGGTCTTCTGCTCACCGGCGGGCCCGATGAAGGGCACGAGTGTCACATGGACGTAGCAGACGTTGTC
>CALACD010000379.1 GCA_937890445.1 uncultured Acidimicrobiia bacterium
GTTCCGACCGTTCGAACCTCCAAGCGACGAGACGGTGCCGAACCGCTCGTGATGGTGACCGCCTACGATGCGCCGTCGGCCCGTGCCGCCGACGCCGCCGACGTCGACCTGATCCTGGTCGGGGACTCGGTCGCCATGGTCGTCCTGGGCTACGACGACACGCTGCAGGTCACCATCGAAGACATGGCTCATCACACCGCAGCCGTGGCCCGAGCAAGGCCGAATGCCGTGATCGTCGGCGACCTCCCGTGGATGAGCTTCCACGTTTCGATCACCGACACCGTCACCAACGCAGCGAAACTCGTTCGAGCCGGTGCCCACTGCGTGAAGATGGAGGGGGGAGCGAAACGTATCCCGGCCATGCGGGCCATTCTCGACGCCGAGATCCCGGTGATGGCCCACGTCGGGCTCACCCCCCAGTCCTCCAACGTGATGGGAGGCTTCAAAGTGCAGGGACGCGACATCGAAGCGGCCAAGGCCCTCGTCGACGAAGCGCTCGAGTTGGAGGCCGCGGGCTGCTTCGCCATGGTCGTCGAAGGAGTCCCCGATGTCGTCGGAACGGCCATCACCGATGCCCTCAGCATTCCGACCATCGGCATCGGTGCCGGCAACCAGACCGACGGCCAGGTGCTGGTCTATCACGACGTGATCGGCATGGAGAACCGGTTCAAACCCAAGTTCGTGCGTCGGTACGGCACCGCCTTCGACGACCAGGTCGATTCCCTCTCCAGGTACACGGCGGATGTCCGCTCCGGTGCGTTCCCCGGCCCCGATGAGACCTACAGCGCCAACGACGCGCTGACCGAGGCCTTCGGGTTGTACGGCAAGGCAGTCGAGGAGGCGTGAAGACCCTTCTTCGGCGAGCACCTGGTGCGTTCGAACAAGGGTTTGCCAGCATCCGCCGCGAGCTCGACGTACCCACGTCCTTCAGCCCGGATGTGCTCGCCGAAGCAGAGGGTGCCCAACCAGCCATGGGCAACCGCATCGACGCCCGGCACCTCCGGTTCGTTGCCGTGGATCCCGCCGGTGCCACCGATCTCGACCAGGCGTTCGCCGCCGAGCGACGAGGACGGGGCTTCCGGCTCTTCTACGCCATCGCCGACGTCGGCACCTACCTGGTCCCCGGTGGTGCCATCGACCTGGAGGCCCGCAAGCGGGGCACCACGCTCTACAGCCCTGACCTGCGAACCCCGCTCCACCCACAGGTACTGAGCGAGGACCGAGCGAGTCTGCTCCCGGGTAGCGACCGCCCGTCCCTGATGTGGACGATCGACCTCGACGAGGACGGCACCGCGGTCGATGCTCGTCTGGAGCGAGCGACGGTGAGGATCGCCGAGGCGATCTCCTACGTCGAGGGTCAACGACGGGCCGACCTCGATCCCGAGGGGACCACACCGATGGGGCTGCTGCGAACCATCGGCCGACTTCGTGAGCGGCGAGAAGTCGAACGAGGGGGCGTGAGCCTGAACCTGCCGGCCCAGGAAGTGATCGGTTCCGATGGCAACTACGCGTTGGCGTACGATCACTCGCTTCCGATCGAGGGCTGGAACGCACAGATCTCCCTTCTCACCGGCATGGTCGCCGGCGCAGCCATGGGTGACGCCAAGGTCGGCATCCTTCGGACGCTTCCGGCGACCAGCAACCAGGACCTCCGCCAACTGCGTCGACAGGCTCGATGTCTCGGAGTCGATTGGCCCGACGACCAGCCGTATGCCGAAATGATCCGGACGATCGAACCTGATACCCCGGCACGAAATGCCTTCCTCCTCCAAGCAGCACGATCCTTCCGCGGTGCCGGCTACCTCGCCTTCAACGGCGAACTGCCGGACGAACACGAACACGGCGCCATCGCGTCGATCTACGGCCATGTGACGGCCCCCCTCCGACGGCTCGTCGACCGCTTCGCCAACGAGATCCTGCTGTCGATCTACGCCGACGAAGCGCCCCCGAGCTGGGCGGTGGAAGCGTTGGAGGAACTGCCGTCTCACATGGGTCGGGCACGGTCGCGAGAATCGGCGCTGGAACGACAGATCATCGACTACACCGAGGCCATGATCCTCGAGCCCTCCATCGGCGAAGCCTTCCGAGGCTTCGTCGTCGACCTCGACGAGCGACGGGGGTCGGCGCGGGTCCAGATAGCAGAACCGGCCATCGTCACCGATGTCACGGCCGAAGGACGTTCACTGGCCGAAGAGGTGACGATGGTCCTGCGGGCTGCCGACCCCGTCGGGCGAACGATCGCCTTCGACATCGTCGACGACGTCTGAACCCACCGACGCAATCATGATCACGACGAGATCATGGTGCTCGTGACCGGGTGCGGGGGACGGATCCTGACTTCGATGCCGAACGCCTTCGACAGCAGTTGGGACCGCTCACTGGCGGAGTAGATCTCCAAGTCGAGATCGGCTCCCGGCTCGCTGATGGGGTGGATCGTCAGCCGGCGGTGATCGTCGTCTATGAACACCCGCACGGAATGAACGACCCCGGCGTGACGACGGTCGAGCCCGATCGCCACCCGCAGCAGGCCGGCCAACACCATCACGATGTGTTGATCGCTCTCGGACAGAGCCACGAACTCCGGATGCTTCTCGGTCGGGTAGCTCTTGCGGTGATAGCGGGTGATGACCGCCATCAGTTCGATCTCCTGCTGGGAGAAGCCGGTCAGCTGCTCACTGTTTCGAACCACGTAGTACGAGTGCTTGTGATGACTCGAGTGGCTGATGAAGAGTCCAACGTTGTGCAACACTGCGGCCGACCACAACAACTCTCGTTCGTGGGCACCGAGACCGTGCAGATCGATGGTGCGGTCGAAGAGTTGTACCGCCAGCTCGGCGGTGGTCAACGCATGATGTGGATCAGGATCGAGCTGTTTGGCCAACCGTTCGACGTTGGCCCGACGCAGATCGGGAAGACGATCGAGGCCGGTCGCCCGAGCCCCTCCGAATCGATCGAGCAGCACGCCCTCTCGTAGCGCGAACTCCGACACGGTCATCTCGCCGATCGAGAACGAACGGAAGATCTCGGCCAAGAGCACGGTGCCGCCGAGGATGATGTCGACCCGCTTCTCGTCGAGCCCGGCCAGCCGTCGGCGCTCCGCTGGCGTCGTGCCCTCGAGTCTGCTCAGCACCGTCTCGAGCTCGTGTTGGGTGAAACGCGTGCCGTTGAGTTGCCGCACGGCCTCCTTCCGAGCCGCAGCCACCATCGTCGCCACGGTTGCGATGGTGCCCGAGCTACCGACGGCGATCTCGGGGCGATGGCCCGACAGTTCGTGCGCCACCGCGGCCAGAGCAGCCCGAACGAAGTTGCGGCACTCCTCGACTGCCTCGACGGATGCTTGTCCGGAGGCGAAGAAGCGCTCGGTCAGCCGAATGGCGCCCAACTTCATGCTGCGGGCTTCGATCGGTTGGTAGCCCTGACCGACGAGGAGTTCGGTGCTGCCGCCGCCGATGTCGACCATCAACAGGCGTTTGTCGAACACGGGTAGCGCCTGGAGCACACCGAGGTGGATCAGGCGGGCCTCCTCGAAGCCGCTGATCACCTCGACCTCGCATCCCGCAACCTCTCGAGCCAGATCGATGAACTCCTGCTGGTTGGACGCCTCTCGCACCGCACTTGTGGCCACGATGGTGAGGTCCGCGGCCCCGAAGCTCTGGGCCACACGGGCCATTCGCTCCAGCGCAGCGATCCCCCGATCCATGGCTTGCGGGGTCAGCGACTTCATCTCGCCGCTCCCCGAACCCAGGCGAACCATCTCCTTCTCAGTCGTCAGGACATCGAAGCCTCCGGAGGCATCGGCCCGGGCGACGACGAGGTGCATCGAATTGGTGCCAATGTCGATGGCAGCGTGGATACCAGTATCAGAGCCGGAGGCACTGCGGTCATCGGCACTGCGGTCATCGGCACTGCGGTCATCGGCACTGCGG
>CALACD010000380.1 GCA_937890445.1 uncultured Acidimicrobiia bacterium
GCTGCCCCAGCCCGAGTACGTGTTCGACTTCCCCAACGGAGCCGGTCGCTACATCCAGAAGGCATCGGGCTATGACTACACCATCGTCAACGGGCAGGTGTTCATGGACCACGGTGAACACACCGGTGTCTTTGCCGGCACCACCCTTCGGTCCTAGAAACTGCGGTCCTAGAAACTGCGGTCCTAGAAACTGCGGTCCCAGATACTCCGGGGTCCGGGACCCTGATGCGTGATCGCTCGGGGCCTGCAACAATCGCCTCATGGGGCGACAGCAACCAGAGGAAGACGAATCCGGCGAAGCCCGGTGGGACGATGAGCGTTTCACACGGATGGACCAGGATTTCCTCCACGGAAGTCTGAGGATGTCGGGGCTGGAGGTCGTCCGCAACGGCATCGAGCAGGGCTATGTTCTCGGGCCCTTCTATCGCATGATCGGGCTTCGGGTGGTGGAAGCCGGCCCGGGGACCGTCACCATGGCCTGCACGGTGACCGAGCGCCTGCATCTCCCCATCCCACGAGTGCCGGGTGCGGTGGCCAGTGCCATGATCGAGCTCTCGGGGGCGTTGGCAGTCCAGACCCTGCTCGAGGCCGGCGACATCTCGGCCGTTCGCTCGTTGAGTGTCGACTTCCTCGAACCGTTCTCGGCTACCGACGGAACCGTCACCGTCCTCGCAACGGTCGACGTGCTCGACGAGAGCACCGGCGCAGCATCGGCCACCGTGCGCCACGACGACGGCACCGAACTGGCCCGTGGCCGGATCGAGACGTTCGTGACTCGGCGGCGGTCGACCGGAGGGCGATGACCCCGGCCGAACGGTCGGCGATCCACAAGTGCTCAGCCGAGGTCGATGAGGGCTCGTTCTCGTAACACCACCTTGCGAATCTTTCCCGATGGGGTCATCGGCATCTCGTCGACGAAGATCACGGCACGCGGCACCTTGTATCCTGCGATTCGTCCCTTGCAGCGGCCGATCAGTTCCTCGGCGGTGACGGTGCTGGTCGGGGACCGAACGACGTAGGCCACCGGA
This sequence comes from uncultured Acidimicrobiia bacterium, assembly GCA_937890445.1. GTDB lineage: Bacteria > Actinomycetota > Acidimicrobiia > Acidimicrobiales > SZUA-35 > JAHECQ01. The sequence goes on from CALACD010000380.1 coordinate 1,029, forward strand.
ACCTCGCTCAGTTTCTCGTCGGGATACCCGACGACGGCCACCTCGGCCACGCCCGGCACCTCCAACAAGTAGCCCTCGACCTCGGCCGGCGACATGTTCTCGCCGCCGACCTTGAGCATGTCCTTGTAGCGACCCATGAGCACGACGTGGCCGTCGGGGCGAAGTCTTGCCATGTCACCGGTGTCGAGCCAGCCGTCGCAGTCGATGGTTTCCGCCGTTGCTTCGGGGTTGGCCCAATAGCCGGCGGTGACGGTGTAGGAACGAACGAAGAGCTTTCCGGCGACGTCTGTGCCGAGGACCTCGCCCGTCTCGTTGTCGCGGATCTGCAGCTCGACCCCGTCCATGGGGTAGCCCGACGCCTCGGTGCGCTGCTCGATCGAATGCGACGGGTGACTGCAGCAGATGAACGACCACGTCTCACTCATGCCGAAGCCGCTCGAGGTCGGGCAGAACACGTCCTGGGCTTGCCGTGCGGTCGCGATCGACGACTCCATGCCGGCAGCCAACGTGCCGATCCGAAGCGACGACACGTCGCGCGGTCGTGCCGCTTGTGCCTTGAGAAGCTCGGCCCATTGGCTGTCGAAGCCATGCAGCAGGGTGCCGCCGTGCTGTTGGACCGCGTCGAGGATCTCTTCGGGGTCGAACGACTCGAAGAGGACCTGAGCGGCGCCCGTGAGCGACGCCATCACGGCCACTTCCGACAGTGAGTAGATGTGGAAGAGCGGCAGGTAGTTGAGATGTACGTCGCACTGGTTGTGGCCGAGCAGCATGGTGCGCTCGCGGATGTTGCGGATCGGGCGGTGCGAGTGCATGACTCCCTTCGGGTGACCCGTGGTCCCCGAGGTGTACGCGAGCATCATCAACTGGTCGGGATCGACCGCGGCCGCTCGAGCCGCCAGGCTCTCGTCGGACATGGTCGACCCGAGGTCCAGCATGTCGTCCCAGGTGGTCGTGCGGGTCGCTGTCGACGAGGCGAGCGGAGCGCCGAGCATCACGATCGAGCGGAGATGGCCGGCGGCTTCGATCTCGGCACGGGACTCCGACAACAAGGTGGCGTAGTCGATGGGCCCCGAGCGGTCGATGGTGACCAACAGGCTGCATTCGGCGTTGATCACCGTGTAGGCCATGTCGTCGGCTCGATACCGGGTGTTGAGTGGAACCAACACGGCGCCGGTGCGGGGCACGGCATACAGCAGGTGGAGCCATTCGGGGCGATTGGTCATCCAGACACCGACGTGATCGCCCGACTGGACGCCGAGGGCGAGAAGGCCCTTGGCGACTCGATCGACGTTCTGGTCGAACTCGCTGTGGGTTTCCTGATGGTCACCGAAGATCACCGCGGTGCGGTCACCGAACTTGGCGGCTGCCCGCGAAGGAAGGTCGCCCAGGCGAAGGTGATCGAATCCGGTTGGGTCGTACTGTTGCCCGGTCTGCATGCTTGCTAGCGTCGCCGGAATCGAGGGTCCGATGCAAGGGCCCGGCAACGCAGTGGTCAGGGGGACCGAGATGCATGAGCTCGTGATTCGCAACGGGTTGGTGGTCGATGGCACGGGTGGGCCGACTCGCCGGGTCGATGTCGCGGTCGATGGTGGGCTGATCTCCGCCGTCGGGATCGACATCGGACCGGGTCGACAGGAGATCGACGCCGAGGGATTGCTGGTCGCTCCCGGCTGGGTCGACGTCCACACGCACTACGACGGCCAGGCGACGTGGGATCCCGAGCTCTCTCCATCGTCGTGGCACGGAGTCACGACGACCGTGTTCGGCAACTGCGGTGTCGGCTTCGCCCCGGCCCGCCCGGACGAACACGACTGGCTGATCCAGCTGATGGAGGGGGTCGAGGACATACCCGGTGCCGCGCTGGCCGATGCGATCGATTGGCAGTGGGAGACCTTCCCGGAATACCTCGACGCCCTGGACAAGATGCCGCGGGTGATGGACATCGCCACCCAGGTGCCCCACGGTTCGGTACGGGCCTACGTGATGGGCGAGCGGGGGGCCACGAACCAGGACCCCACGGCCGACGATCTGGTCGAGATGGCAGCCATCGTGCGGGAGGGCATCGAGGCCGGCGCCTTGGGGTTCACGTCGTCACGCACCATGCTGCACCGAGCTCTCGACGGCGAACCGGTGCCCGGCACCTTCGCCGGCGCCGAGGAGATGATCGCCCTGGGGCGGGCGGTGGCCGATGCCGGCGGCGGCGTGGTGGAGGTGGCCAGCGACATCGGACTCGGAGGTCTCGAGGGCAACTTCGGCTCCGACATCGAATGGATGCGGGAGTTGGCCGAGAAACACGGGCTCACCGTCACCTATGCGCTGACGCAGGCCGATCGGCATCCGGATCAATGGCGCGAGCTGCTGGAGCTGTCGTCGGCGCCAATGACGGGGCCGGGCCAGGTGATGGCCCAGGTCGCCGGCCGACCGGCCGGACTGTTGTTCGGCCTCGAAACGTCGTTGCATCCGTTCAAGATGCATCCGACCTTTCTCGGGCTGGCCGACCTCACGCCGGCGGAACGAGTGGCAGAATTGCGCCGCCCGGAGGTGAGGGCCGCCATCCTGAGGGAGTCGACCGGGTTCACGGGACGGTTCAACCACGATGTCGCTCACGGCTTCCACAAGATGTACCCGCTCGGAACCGAGCCGAACTACGAGCCCGATCGATCCCAATCGGTGGAGGCTCTGGCCGAGGCTGCCGGTGTCGATCCCTCTGAGTTCGTGTACGACGTGTTGCTGGACAACGATGGCAAGGGACTGATCTTCTTCCCCCTGACCGATTTCGCCCAACGCACCCATGACCCGATCTACGAGCGTCTCCGCCATCACGGCGCCTTCCTCAGCCTGAGCGATGGGGGCGCTCATTGCCGACTGATCTGCGACGCGTCGACGCCGACCTATCTGTTGACTCATTGGACCCGAGATCGCACCAACGGCCCGAAGCTCGACCTGGCCGAAGCGGTGAAGCTGCAGACTCACGACACTGCGATGCTCTACGGCCTGTCCGACCGGGGCACGATCGAAGTGGGCAAGAAGGCCGATCTGAACGTGATCGACTACGACGGGCTCCGGTTGTCGGCACCCGAAATGGTGTACGACCTTCCGGCCGGTGCACCTCGCCTCTTGCAACGGGCCGACGGATATCGAGCGACGATCGTGTCGGGGCAGGTCACCTGGCGCGACGGCGTTGCCACCGGTGCACGCCCCGGGGTCCTGGTGCGGGGCCGCCGCTGAGGCCTATCTCGTGGTCTGGTCGGATCGGGCCGTCGAGGCTCGCAGCTACCGTGCCCGTGGTGAGCTCTTCGACTGGTGGATCGTTCTCGGTGCGTCTCGACCGGGTGACGGTGCTGCGCGCCGACCGCCCGATCCTGGTCGAGGTCGATCTGACCCTGACGGAACGGTCTCGACTGGCCGTGGTCGGAGCCAATGGGGTCGGGAAGTCGACCTTGCTGCGGACGCTGGCCGGTGAGGTGATCCCCGCCTCTGGCTCGATTCTGGCGGCACCAGCCAACGTCAGCGTCGGTCTGGTACGCCAGGAGCTGGTTCGAGATCCGTCGATGACGGTGCGTCAGCTGCTGGCGGAGCGCACCGGGGTGGCTCGTGCCAATGAGGCGTTCGAAACCGCGACCGCGGCGCTGTCGGTCGGCGCCGACGGCGCCGACGACGAGTACGCCGACGCGCTCGAGCGATGGCTCGACGTGGGGGCTGCTGACTTCGATGCGCGGCTGGAGCGGGCTGCCGATGACCTGGCCCTGCCAACAGGCCTCCTCGACGCGTCGACGGTCGGCCTCTCCGGGGGCCAGGGGGCACGGGTGGGTCTGGCCGCCGTCATGCTGAGCCGATTCGATCTGACGCTGCTCGACGAGCCCACCAACGACCTCGATGTCGACGGTCTCGAGCGGCTCGAGGCCTGGGTCGAGGGCCACAGCGGAGGGCTGGTCATCGTGTCCCACGATCGGGCCTTCCTGGACCGGGCCGTCACCTCGGTGCTCGAGATCGATCCCCACGCCCATACGGCGGCGCTCTTCCAGGGAGGCTGGGAGGCGTTCCTGCGCGAACGCGAGGTGGCCCAGGCCCAGGCCGAACGTCGCTATCAGGAGTTCGCCACCGAACGCGAGCGCCTGTCGGGCCGAGCCCAGAAGCAACGGGAGTGGGCGGACAAGGGGGCCAGTCGGGCCACCAAGGCCCCGTCGGACGGGGACAAGTTCCGTCGGGCCCACAACATGGCCCAGACCGAGAAGTTGGCCGGCAAGGCCAGCGCCACGCAGCGGGCCATCGAGCGCTTGGAGGTCGTCGACAAGCCGTGGGAGAACTGGGAGCTGCGATTCACGATCGCGGCTGCCCCCCGCAGCGCCTCGGTGGTCGCGACGCTCGATGCCGCGGTGTTCCGTCGTGGCGATTTCAGCCTCGGGCCGGTGGGCCTCGATCTCCGGTGGGCCGAGCGGGTCGTCATCGTCGGACCCAACGGTGGTGGCAAGTCGACGCTCATCGACGGCTTGACCGGTCGGCTCGAGCCGGTTTCGGGTCGCGCTCACCTGGGCCCGGGCGTCGTGGTCGGCGAGTTGGGGCAGCGGCGTGACGACTTCGATCGCGTCGACGGCTCGACCTTGGTCGACGTCTTCGAGGAGCTGGCCCAGATCGCTCCATCCGAAGCACGCTCGATTCTGGCCAAGTTCGGGTTGGCCGGTGAAACCGTCGGCCGGCCCGCATCATCGATGTCTCCGGGTGAACGGACCCGGGCCCGATTGGCTCTCTTCCAGGCCCGAGGGGTGAACCTGCTGATTCTCGACGAACCGACGAACCACCTGGATCTCGCCGCCATCGAGCAATTGGAGACGGCGTTGGCCGGCTACCCGGGCACGCTCGTGGTCGTCAGCCACGATCGTCGTTTCCTGGAGAACGTTGCCTTCGATCGGCGGGTCGACATCGCAGCGTTCGACCGCTCCGGCCCCATCAGCTAGAACAGCCCCAGAGTCTCAACTGAGTTCTGTTCACTGACTGAAAGGCATCCGCATGGCTGTGGAAGATTTCGCCGTCGAGGCGAGTCACATCATGATGTTCGCTCGCTCGATCGGCGACGACAATCAGATCTACTACGACGCGAGCTACGCCGCCGGCACGGAGCCGGGGTCGATCATCGCGCCACCGACGTTCGCTCAGGCCAGCGCCCAGTTCGACGAGGACTACTTCCTGCGACCCAAGCCGGGCAAGACCTGGTTCGGGTCGGGCAAGGAAGCGACCGGACTGCAGAAGAAGGCCAAGGACGATTCCGATGGCGAGAAGAAGGACGGCGGGGGCGCGGCCGCGGGCGGTCTCCACGCCGAACAGCACTTCGAGTATCACCGACATCTGAAGCCGGGCGATGTGTTGAGCGCCACCGTCAAGCAGGGTGAGACCTGGGAGAAGCAGTCCAAGCGGGCCGGCACGTTGAAGTTCAGCGAGACCATCACCGAGTACCGCGACCAGAACGGTGAATTGGTCGTCACGGCTCGCGGTGTGGGCGTCACCACCGAAAAAGTCATCGAGAACTGAGGAGAAGACCCATGTCACTCAGCGCAAGCTCCATCAAGATCGGCGACACCCACACCGAGGTGTTGGTCGAAGACCTCAAGCGCACGCAGATCGTGCAGTACGCCGGAGCATCCGGCGACTACAACCCCGTCCACACCGACGAGAAGTTCGTCACCGAGATCGCCGGGTATCCCACGGTGTTCGCGCACGGCATGCTCACGATGGGTATGACGGGCCGGTTGCTCACCAACTTCGTGGGTGATGGTCGGTTGACCAAGTACGGCGTGCGATTCGTCAACCAGGTCTGGCCGGGCGACACGCTCACGGCGACAGCCGAGATCGTTGACATCCGAGAAGAGGATGGCCAACGATTGGCTGACCTGACCGTGACCACGGTGAACCAGGACAACACCGCGGTGCTGACGGGCAACGCCACGGCTCGCATCGACGACTGAGTCGTTCCTGACGGCGCTCACCGGCTCCCCGTTCGCGTCCCCGTGAGCGTGGCGTGCGTGCCGCCGGCATGTGTGACATTCGTCATGGGTCTTGTGTCATCTGGGACACAGTGGGGATCAACAACATCGACGATGCTGAGGATCGCCGGCGCGGAGGGAGCGTCGGAACCTGGTAGTGGGCCGCACGTTGAGGGACGTGCGGCCCACTCGCGTCACCCCAACAGCAGCTCTGCGATGTCTTCGAGGTCGTGGACCTCGAAGGTGCAGTCATCGTTCGGCCCGCGCGTCGTGTGGTTGGGGTTGTACCAGCAGGTGGCGATGCCGTAGTCCCGACCGCCACGGATGTCCGAGGTCAAGCTGTCTCCGATCATCACCGCAGTCTCCCGTCGGGGTCGTCCCAGCTGGCGAAAGGTGAGGTCGAAGATGTCGGTACCGGGCTTGGAGGTGCCCACTTCGCCCGAGATGACGACGGCCGAGAAGTGATCGGCAAGTCCCAGCCGCTGCAGACGGTCGCGTTGCACCCGCCCGACACCGTTCGTGATCAAGGCCATCTCGACATCGATCGCCAGCCTGTCGATGAGTGCCCGAGCCCCGGGATACAGATCACCATTGGCTCCGAGCTCTCCCAGGAAGGTGTCCGCCAGCTGGTGCGGATCGGCATCGAGGTCCAGGACGGCGACCAGCTGCACGAAGCGCGCCACTGCCACTTCGTTGGGGGTCACTTCGCCCCGTTCCACTCCGGCCCACAACGCCCGATTGATCGAGATGTAGGTCTCGAGGTGGCGACGGGGATCCACGACACCGGCCGAGACCAGGGTGGCATCGAAGGCAGCCAGCTCGGAGGACTCGGTGTCGAACAGCGTGTGATCGAGATCGAACAGAACCGTCCGGATCTGCCGAGCGGTGCTCACGGCGCCGAGAGGTCGGCGTCGGTGGTCACCTGAGCTCTCTTGTCGGCGAAGAAGCTCGCGAACGCCTCGCTGTCCCATACCCGGTGATCGCCGGCCGCGTACCCCAACGCATTCTGCTGGTAGGCATAGGCATTCATACGGTTGGCACCGGCGTTGTCCCGCTCGGCGACGACCTTGCCCGGGGCGCCCATGATCACCGAGTTCGGCGGGAACTCCTTGCCTTCGGGAATGAAGGCCCCACCGGCGACGATCGAACCAGAGCCGATGACGGCGCCGTCCATGATCACGGCCCCGATGCCGATCAGGCAGTGGTCCCCGATGGTGCATCCATGGAGGGTCACCCGGTGGGTGATCGAGCAGAAGTCCCCGACGATGACCGGGTGGACGAAGCCGATGTGGAGCATCGCGAAGTCCTGGATGTTGGTGTTGCGGCCGATCGAGATGTGGTCGTTCTCGGCTCGCATCACGGCGTTGGGCCAGACCGAGCTGCCCTCGCCGATCGTGACCTTGCCGTAGATCTGGGCCGAGGGATGAACGAAGACGCTGGGGTGGATGTGTTGGAGCTCCATGCCCTGACGGTATTGGCAACGATCGAACCCGGCGACTTCACGGTCTCTAGGATCGACGTATGACAGCAGCGGCCACGACGTTGAAGATCGAGCACCTCGAGTTCGCGGTCACGGTCGACGCCGGGCGACGGGTGATCTCGGACGCGACCATCCATGTCGCCGATGGCGTCATCACGGCCGTGGAAAAATCCGAGGCGCTCGTCGACCTGCCGGCAGACCGGGTGATCGATGGGCGACGCAAGGTGGCGACGCCGGGCTTCCTCAACGGTCATCTTCACATCAGCTACGCCCACGCCGTTCGCGGCATCTTTCCCGATGATGTCCAGGACCGTCTGGCCCAGGTGTTTCTCATGCAATCGGCCATGACCGCCGAGGAGGAGTACGTCACGACGCTGCTCGGTCTCACCGAGATGTTGCTGACCGGCACGACCACCCTCGTCGACCCGGGAACCACCCGCTTTCCCGAGGCCACCCTGGCTGCCTACGAGGCAGCCGGCTGTCGGGTGATGATCGGTGAGCACGTGACCGACCGGGCCAACGCCGTGAACCTGCCGGTGTACGAGACGGCCGATGCCATCGGAGCGATGCAGCGCTCGGTTGCCTCGCTCGATGGACGGCTCGATGGTCGTGTGCGGGCCTGGACGATGCCTTTCTCGCTTCAGGTGTGCAGCGGCGAACTCCTGCAGGCAGCGAAAGCGATCGCGGACGAAACGGCGACCATGATGACGCTGCACCATGGTGGTTCGATGGGGCGTTCGGGGCCGTCGCCAACCCGTCAGCTGGCCGATCTCGGCGTGCTGGGACCCAACGTGGTGCTGTCCCATTGCATGGGCCTGTCCGACGAAGAGGTCCGCATCATCGCCGATACCGGAGCAACGGTGGTCATGTGTCCGAGTACCGTGACGAAGTCAGGTGGCGGCATCGCCGAGCACGGACGACTACCCGAGCTCTTGGAGGCCGGGGTGGCGGTTGCGCTCGGGACCGATTCGGTGAACAGTTCGAACTTCACCGATCTGGTGCGGGTCATGCAACTGGCGGCAACGGTCTACAAGGACGCCCGGGGCGATACCCGGCTGGTGCCGCCGGAGACCGCGGTCGAACTCGCCACCCGCACCGGAGCAGCCGCGTTGGGCGTGGGCGATCGACTCGGCGCTGTCGAAGTCGGTCGTCGAGCCGACATCGTGCTGTTCGACACCGCCCGACCCCAGTGGCGGGGACTCACCGATCCGGTTCGCAACCTCGTCCATTCGTCATCCGGGGACAGCGTCGACACGGTGATCGTCGACGGGCGCGTCGTCGTCGACGCCGGACGAGCGACGTTCGTGGAAGACGTGTGGGCGTTGATCGAGGACGTCGAGCGGGCCGGCGCCCGCATCCGGCACGCCACGGGGATCTCGCATCCCACGTCGTGGCCGATCATCTGAGCGACGCCGTGACTTGTCGCGGTACAGCTCGTCGTCGGCCAGAGCAAGCGTCGCGTCGATCGAGCGCTGGGGGTCATGGTCGGCGGCGCCGACCGAACAGCGGACGCGCAGTCCGGCGTGGGGGCCGATCGAGATGGGATCGAGCGTCGACCGAAGCACGTGGAGGGTGACCGGGTCCTCGTCGACGAGAGCGACGACGAACTCGTCACCTCCGAGCCGGCCGATGAAGGACGGCGCGTTCGTGATGCGCTGGAGCGCTTCGGCGACCTCGCACAGAACCAGATCGCCGGCGGCATGGCCGTGCTCGTCGTTCACCGACTTGAAGAAGTCGACGTCGATCGTCGCCAGGGTCAAGAGGCCGACATGCTCGTCGATGGTCTGGTGCAGACGTTCGTAGAAGCCGCGCCGATTGAGGATGCCCGTGAGTGCGTCGATCCGAACGAGATTCTCGAGTTCCAACTGGATGACCCGTCGTTTGGTGATCTCCTGTTCGAGCTGGGCTTGCGAGATCTGGAGCTCGTCGATCAGTTCCGACGCCATGCCGAGCGTCGTTGCCAGCTGGTAGCTGGCGATCGGCGCGATCACCGCAGGGGTGGCCACGGTCAGGGCCAGGTTGAAGATTCCGACCTCGAGAAACGACCCGTAGGTGATGTGGAAGATCGGGAAGCAGATCGCGACCGAGCCGAGTACCGAGAAGATCGATATCGCCAAGACGACCCTGGTCGTGCCCTGCGATCGCTGCCATCTGGCCAGACGAAGCTGAAGGCTCGAGAGTTGATCCTTGGCCATACATGTTTCTCGACAGGGTCGGCTCCGAGGTTGAGCGCGAAATCTGCCGCGGTTCGAAACGAACCGATCGACGCGAGTCGAACCTGGCTGGGCTGGGTGCGGCGGACTGAGTAGCTTCGGTTCCGTGACCGCATCCCCTCCCGAGTTCCCTGCCGTCCGATGCGAACTGGTCGGTCGTGTCGGCGTGATCAGCTTGAACCGGCCCGAAGCGCTCAACGCATGGAACGGCGACATCAAACGAGGGCTCGACGGGGCCCTCCAGTGGGCCACGGAAGACGACCGGGTCGGAGCGGTGGTGATCACGGGCGTGGGTCGGGCGTTCTGCGCCGGCGCCGATCTGAGTGCAGGCAGTACCACGTTCGGTCAGGCCGGTGAGCGGGGACCCGACGACGACATGGAGGGTCGAACTCCGGCCATGCTGCCGTGGGATGTCCCGAAGCCGGTCGTGGCGGCCGTCAACGGCCACGCCGTCGGTGTCGGCGCGACGTACGCGCTGGCCTGTGATCTACGGGTCGTTGCCGAGACGGCCAAGATCGGTTTCGTGTTCGCTCGACGGGGGATGCTTCCGGAGTTGGCCTCGCACGCCGTCCTGCCTCGAGTCGTCGGTTTCTCGAACGCCGCCGATCTGTTGCTCAGCGGCCGGGTGATCGACGGCAACGACGCGGTGGCGATGGGTTTGGCGTGGGCTGCGCTGCCCGTCGCCGAGGTGGTTTCGGCTGCCATTGCCCGGGCCGACGAGATGGCTCGTTTGTCGGCGCCCCTGTCGATGGCCATCAGCAAGCGCCTGTTGTGGGAGCAGATGGGAGTGACAGCGATGCAACGTCGCGAAGAGCCGCTGTTCGCCTGGCTGGCCGAGCAGACAGATGCCGAGGAGGGCGTCGGTTCGTTCCTCGACAAGCGCGATCCGGACTGGGAGCTCTCGGTCTCGGCCGACTTCCCTCATGACTTCTTCCCCTAGTTCGAGGCTCGGGTAGGTTTCCCTGATGCGCGAACTCGGCCTCATGAGCCTGGGGGATCTCCTCCCACACCCGGAAACGAGCACCGTCGTGAGCGAGTCGGCCCGTCATCGGAGTCTGATCGATCAGGCGGTGCTGGCCGAGGAGGTCGGCTTCACCTCGGTGCACCTCGGCGAACACCATTTCAGCGACTACATGTTGTCGGCGCCACCCGTCGTGCTTGCTGCCATTGGTGAGCGGACCAACTCGTTGCGGTTGAGCACGGCGGTGACGCTGGCCGGCAACCTCGACCCGGTGCGGGTGGCCGAGGACTACGCCACCGTCGACGTGCTCAGCGGCGGACGAACCGAGCTGGTTCTGGGTCGGGGCAACTTGTTCACGCGTACCTACGTCGGGTTCGGACACGACGTCGGGACGGCCAGGGAGCGCTACGACGAACACGTCGCCCTGTTGGTGCGACTGCTACGGGAAGAAGAGGTGACCTGGAGCGGTGCGTTCCGATCGCCGCTCGACGGCCACACCACACGACCACGACCGGTCGGTGATCTACCGATGTGGGTCGGTGCAGCGTCGCGAGGTTCCGCAGAGTTGGCTGCCGATCTGGGTTGTCGACTGATGCTTCCGAGCGTGTTCGGAAAGCCCGAGATGTTCGCTCCCGTGGTCGAGATCTATCGGGCCCGTTGGGAGGAGAACGGGCGGGACTGGGCCGATGCTCGGGTCGGCGCCTGTTCCCATGCCTTCGTTGCTGTCGCCGCTCAGGATGCTCGGGATCGATGGCGACCCTTCTACGCCAACTACTGGTCCTTCGTCGGCCGGTTGCTCGGTGACCACAGCATGTGGCCCGCCTTCGACTACGACGATCTGCTGGCCGGCCCTGCCATCTGCGGGAGTCCGGAGCAGGTCATCGACCGCATCGGGGAGTGGAACGATCTGCTCGATCTCGACCGTCACCTCTTCATGTTCGATCTCGGCGGGTTGGACCCGAACGAGACGTTGCGCACCATCGAGTTGTTCGGCGCCGAGGTGTTGCCGGTGGTCCGGGTCTCCCACTGAGGGCGTCGGCCATCTCTTCCTCGTCATCAGTCCGAGATCGGTACTCGAGCGTCGAATGGTCCATGATGGGGCGTGGACATTCTCGTCATCGGTGGCACCGGTCCCACCGGACCGCACATCGTCAACGGGCTGGTGGAGCGGGGTCACACCGTCACCATCCTGCACACCGGCAACCACGAAGTCGACACGATCCCGGCCCATCTCGAGCACATTCACGCCGATCCGTTCGATGGTGAGGCCTTCCGAGCCTCGATCGAGGGTCGCACCTTCGATGTCGTGTTCGCGATGTACGGCCGGCTTCGCTCGATCGCCGAGGTGCTGGTGGGTCGCACCCCGAGACTGTTCTCGATCGGTGGCCTTCCGGTCTATCGAGGGTTCGGCGAATCGGCGACCGAGTTTCCCGAGGGCATGCCGATTCCCACTCCCGAGACACAGCCTGTCGTTGCCGACGAGCGTTCCGGTCTCAAACCGGTCCGCATCGCCGAGGCCGAGGAACTCGTTCGATCGCTGCATCCGGATGCCACGCATTTTCGTTACCCGTACATCTACGGGCCGAACCAGATCCTGCCCCGGGAGTGGACCTTGGTGAAGCGAGCCCTCGATGGACGGTCACGCATCGTTGCCCCCGACGGCGGGCTCGGGCTGCTGACCCACTCTTTCGTCGAGAACGCCACCCACGCGGTGCTCCTGGCGGTGGACCAGATCGACGCCTCGGCCGGTCAGGTCTACAACGTCGGCGACGATGTGCAGTTCACCTTCGCCGGTGTCGCCCAGATCGTCGCCGACGAACTCGGCCACGAGTGGGATCTGGTCTCGGTCCCCTGGCCCCAGGCCGAACCGGCGGCACCATGGGTGCACAACCACTCCTCGACGCACCGTCTCCTCAGTACCGAGAAGATCCGAACCGAGCTCGGGTATCGAGACCTGGTCACTCCCGAGGAGGGGTTGCGGCGAACGATCCGCTGGCAAGTCGAGAACCTGCAACACGATTCGTCCGTTGCCGCCCGCCTCCAAGATCCCTTCGACTACCGGGCCGAGGACGAACTACTGGCTCTCACCGACTCCTATGCAGCAGCGGTCGCCGCGATCGACTATCCGGTTCGGCCCGGTTGGACCTTCGGCTATTACGGCCCACACGAGAACCCCGGCGGCACTCGGGGCAGTTTTCGGGCCTGACCTCGGGCCAGGATCGCCCACCTCGAACGACAGACGGCAAGGAACAGGTTGCAACTGCCGGACGCCAGTGCTTGACTACGTCGTGTGATCAGCCCGTGCGCCCGTCTCGTAGTAGTAATCATCACGTAGCGCACGCTGCCCATAGAACTGCGTGCGCTCGAAGCCTTCCCACCGGGAAGGCTTCTCGCTTTTTCACGTTCATCGAAGATTTTCACACGTAGCTTTGACCGCCAGCCGGAGAGGAGAACCACATGAGATTGAACGGGGGAGAAGCCCTGATCAAGAGCCTGGAGATGATGGGAACCGAGGTGATCTTCGGGTATCCGGGAGGGGCGATCCTTCCGGTCTACGACCCCATCATCGACTCCAAGATCCGTCATGTGCTGGCTCGTCACGAGCAGGGTGCAGGCCACATGGCCGAGGGATATGCCCACGCGACCGGCCGACCCGGTGTGTGCATGGTCACCAGCGGCCCGGCTGCCACCAACATCGTCACCCCGCTCGCCGACGCCTACCTGGATTCGGTTCCCCTGGTCTGTATCACCGGTCAGGTCGGACTGGCAGCGATCGGCACGGACGCCTTCCAGGAGGTCGACACCACCGGTATCACCCGTTCGATCACCAAGCACAACTTCCTGGTGACTCGGGCCCAGGACATCCCACAAGCCATCAGGGACGCGTTCTACATCGCCACCACCGGCCGGCCCGGTCCGGTCCTGGTCGACATCCCCAAGAACATCGTGGATGCCGGGAACCCCGACGCCTACTTCGAATGGGAATGGCCCGAAACGACCGACCTGCCCGGCTACAACCCCGAGCTTCCCCTCGACCACGACGCGGTCGCCGAAGCGGTCGAGCTGATCATGGCGGCCGAGCGGCCCTTGCTGTACGTCGGTGGTGGCGTGCTGAAGAGCCGCGGCGCCGAGATTCTCCGGCAGCTGGCCGAACTGATGAATCTCCCGGTCGTGACCACGCTGATGGCTCGTGGCGCCTTTCCCGACAGCCATGAACTGTGCCTGGGAATGCCCGGCATGCACGGCAACTACACGGCCATCACCGCCATGCAGAAATCGGATCTGCTCATCGCCATGGGAAGTCGATTCGACGACCGAGTCACGGGCAAGGTGGGGGCGTTCGCCCCGGAGGCCAAGATCATCCACGTCGACATCGACCCCGCCGAGCATGGCAAGGTCCGTCAGCCCGACGTCGCCATCGTCGGTGATTGCCGGATCGTGATGGAGGCGATGGTCGATGCGCTCCGAACCGCCGGCGGCGCCGAATCGGCCGCCGACCATTCGGCATGGCGACAACAGTTGTCGGGTTGGCAGGAGAACTTCCCCCTGACGTACGAGGCGTCGGCCCCTGGGGAGCTCCTCAAGCCGCAGTTCGTGTTGGAGAAGCTGCGCGACGGCTGCCCGGCCGACACCATCGTTGCCTCTGGCGTTGGTCAGCACCAGATGTGGACCAGCCAGTACTGGCAGTTCGACCACCCCTACACCTGGGTCAACTCCGGTGGTCTCGGAACCATGGGCTTCTCGATCCCGGCCGCCATCGGCGCCAAGGCTGCCTATCCGGACCGGACCGTGTGGGCCGTGGACGGCGACGGATGTTTCCAGATGACGGCCCAGGAGTTGGTGACGGCATCGGTCTCGAAGATCCCGGTCAAGATCGCGCTCCTGAACAACGCCTACCTCGGCATGGTGCGGCAGTGGCAGGAGCTCTTCTACGAAGAGCGCTACTCCGAGGTGTACCTCAGCCACGACATGCCCGACTACGTGAAGTGGGCCGAAGCCATGGGATGCGTTGCCTTCCGGGTCGAGGACCCCGACGAGGTCGAAGCGGTGATCGCACGGGCCAACGCCATCAACGACCGTCCGGTCGTCATCGATTTCCGATGTCACAGCAACGAGAAGGTCTATCCAATGGTGGCCGCCGGCGGGTCGAACGACGATGTCATGGTCGATCCCAGCCAGGAAGCCCTGTTGGTGGTGGCCAAAGCGGCGTCCGCCTCGCAGAATGGAGAACCGTCATGACCCGTCCGGGAGACCTGTCCCATCACACGTTGGCCGTCCTGGTCGAGAACAAGGCGGGGGTGTTGGCCCGGGTTGCCGACCTGTTCGCCCGTCGCGGCTACAACATCGTCTCGCTGGCCGTGGCTCCGACCCGGGGCGAACGGTTCAGTCGTATCACCATCGTGGTCGATGTGGAATCCGCGCCGTTGGAGCAGATCACCAAACAGCTGTTCAAGCTGATCAACGTGGTGGAGATCGTCCAACTTGCCCCGGAGGAGTCGGTCGAACGCGAGCTCATGATCGCCACCGTTCAAGTCGGGCAGGAACACCGGAGTCAGGTGGTGGAACTGGTCGACATCTTCGAAGGCAAGATCCTGGCTGTCGGCTCGAACCACCTGACCGTCAGCCTGGATGGAGGACCGTCGAAGCTCGACGACTTCGAGGCGCTGTTGGCCGACTACAACATCACCGAACTGCAACGCTCGGGACGCATCGCCCTACCCCGTATCGGACGCGATGCGCCCCGGGTCGCCGCCGGCTGATCGAGGACTCGACCACACCTGCGGCTACCTCGCTCATCTCATTCACCGTTAGCCTTCATCGACCAATCAACAGGAGTCTCCCGTGGCAAACATCTACTACGAAGCCGATGCCGATCGTTCCCTGATCGCCGACCGCAAGGTGGCCGTCCTCGGCTATGGCTCGCAGGGCCACGCCCATGCGCTGAATCTCAAGGAATCCGGGATCGACGTCCGGATCGGTCTGCGCGACGGGTCCTCGTCCAAGACCAAGGCCGAAGAAGCCGGTCTGCGCGTGTTGTCGATCGCCGACGCCGTTGCCGAGGCCGACCTGATCATGATGCTGATGCCGGACACCGAGATGGGGA
>CALACD010000381.1 GCA_937890445.1 uncultured Acidimicrobiia bacterium
GCCTACTTCCAATTCGTAACCATCATGGCCTTCGGTGTCTTCATGGTCGCGTGGGCCTTCCTGAAGTCGAAGCCAGGACGGGCCTGGGCCTCGATTCGCCAGAGTGAAGCCGCTGCCATCGCGGCCGGTATCGACGTCACCCGCTACAAGATCATCGCCTTCGCTCTGGCCTCGTTCATGGCCGGCATCGCCGGTGGTCTCTTCGCCGGCAGCGTCCAGAGCTCCATCGGCGTCGATCAGTTCAGCCGGCAGGCGGCCCTGTTCCTGATCGCCGTCGTCCTGATGGGGGGCATCGAGAGCCTGTGGGGCGGCCTCCTGGCCGCCTTCTTCGCCAAGGTCATGCTCGACTTCCTGGTGCAGAACGTGGTCGGCCATCAGTTCTGGAACAACTTCAGCCTGTCGTTGTTCGGCCTCGGCCTGATGATCAACCTCATCCAATCGACGAAGGCCATGGAAAAGAAGGGGTTGCCGGGATGATGCCGACACCGCCCACCACCACCAGCTCCAGCCAGATGGAAAAGAAGGGGTTGCTGGGATGATCGAGGTCGAGAACGTCACGGTTCGCTTCGGAGGCGTGACCTCGCTGGACGACGTTTCGATCTCGTTCCCCGGCGGCACCTGTGGCCTCATCGGACCGAATGGAGCGGGCAAGACCACCTTCTTCAACGTACTGAGCGGCTATGTGACCCCGATGAGCGGATCGGTGATGGCCGACGGAACCCAACTCATCGGCATGCCGGCCTTCAAACGTGCCCGTTGGGGGGTTCGCCGGACCTTCCAGACCGAGCAGGCCATCGAGTCCCTGACGGTGTTCGAGAACGTTCTGACCGTACACGAGCACACGACCACGGCTCCCCGAGCCGAGGCCAAGGCCGCGGTCGACGACGTGCTGGAATTCGTCGGTCTGTCCCATGTTCGGAACGATCTGGTCCGGACTCTGCCGGCCAAGGAGCGGCGCTTCATCGAAATGGCCCGAGCCGTCGTGGGCGAACCAAAGCTGGTCCTGCTCGACGAACCGGCTGCTGGTCTGCCCGACGAGGAGACCGAGGAACTCAGCGCCATCATCCGTTCGATTCCCGATCGAAACAACGCAACTGTCGTTCTCGTCGACCACGACATGGCCCTGGTGCAGGCGTGCTGCTCGTGGTCGGCCGTGCTCGACTTCGGTCGGCTCCTGGCCTCGGGCGAGACCGGTGACGTGTTGCGCGACGAACGAGTCCTGATGGCCTATCTCGGTACCGACGCATGAGGAGTTCAGGATGAGCGACCACGCAACCCTCACACTGGAATCGCTGGTCGTGGAACGAGGGGGTCGGCCCGTGGTACACGGTGTCGACGTCACCGTGCAGCCCAGCCAAGTCACGACCATGTTGGGACCCAACGGTGCCGGTAAATCGAGCATCGCAGCCGCCATCGCCGGCCTGGCCCACGTCGGGGCGGGTGCAGTCAAGATCGACGGCACCAATCTGACCAATCTCCGACCCGAGAAGATCCGCGCCAACGGCATCTCGGTGGTACCAGAGGGGCGGCGCCTACTCACCGATCTCACGGTCGAGGACAACCTTCGGGTCTCGACCTATTCCCTCGGGAAACAAGCCGCCAGCGAGGGTCTGGCCTACACCTTGTCGTTGTTCCCCGAGCTGGAGAAGCGGTGGAAGATCGGCGGCCGTCTGCTCTCGGGTGGCGAGCAGCAGATGGTGGTTCTGGCCCAGGCCCTGGTCTCGAAACCAAAGGTTCTGATCGTCGACGAGCTCTCGCTGGGACTGGCCCCGATCGTGGTGCAACGACTGATGCCGGTGCTGGCCGAGGTCGCCGACAACGGGACGGCCGTGCTCCTGATCGAGCAGTTCGCTCATGTCGCGCTGTCGTTGGCGACCAAGGCCTATGTGTTGGAGGGCGGTCGTATCCGCTATGACGGTACGGCCGCAGAGTTGAGCGACAACCCCGACATGCTGCACGCCACCTATCTCCTGCGGGACTGAGTCGCCGAGTGGGTGAGCCGAGCCATGAGTGAGCCGAGCCGGAGGCAGAGAAACAAGGCCGACAAGCGGCGTCGCATCACCGACGCCGCCACCACACTGTTCAAGGAGGTCGGTTTCGAGGCAACGACGACAGCGTCGATCGCCGAGGCGGCCGGAATCGGGACCGGAACCCTGTACCTGTACGTGGATTCGAAGGAAGACCTGCTGGCCGAGGTCTTCCGCTACGACGCCCGTCATGCATGGGACGAGGCGTTCGAGCGGATCGATCCCGACGCTCCGCTCTTGGACCAGGTCCTTTCCGCCTATCTCCACGTCACCTGGCACCACGAGGCCGATCCTCGTCTGGCCCGCTGCTACTTCAAGGAGCTGCTCTTCGTCAGCGAACGAGCCCGGTCCAGAGTGGACGAGTTCATCGATGGGTTCTTCGGACGTTTCGGCCAGGTCATGGAGGAGGCGAAGCGTCGCCACAAACTGGCCGACGACGTGGCCGTCGAACCTCTCGTCCGTAACCTGTTCGCCGCCTGGTACGTCCTCATGCAGGGTCACCACACGCGGGGCACCGATCTGGAGACCACCGAGTGTCGGCTCCGACAGTCCGTGGCGACGGCGCTGCACGGGCTGACACCTGCGACCGCCTCGACTCCCGTGGGCTCGGCGTCAACGTAGACGCCGGGACGGCTCAGGCGGTCTCGGTCTCGGCTCCCTCGCCGATCTCCTCGACGGCTGACTGCACTCGTTCGGCGTGTGAACCAACGGCCGGCGCTTCGAACGTCAGATCATGGGCGAGTTCGATGACCAGTGCTTCGTTCGCGATCAGGATCTCGGAGAGGCGCACCATGTCGATGCCGATGACCTTGCGAACCTCGGTCATGAGGTCTGCCAGGTCGGCGGAGGGTGTATCGCCGCAGAGAACGTGTTCGGCCTTCTGGGCCAGGCTCAACGAGATGATCAGCTTCGGGCTGGCGTGGCGTGGCACCAGGTGGCGGACCGACGGGCCTC
The DNA here is from genome assembly GCA_937890445.1 of uncultured Acidimicrobiia bacterium. Taxonomy (GTDB): domain Bacteria; phylum Actinomycetota; class Acidimicrobiia; order Acidimicrobiales; family SZUA-35; genus JAHECQ01. The sequence continues at coordinate 2,982 of CALACD010000381.1, forward strand.
GTAGCCGAATCGCCTCGGTGACCACGTCGGGCATGCACCACCGCTGCATCAGTTCTGACGTGATGTCGTCGCTCGAGAAGCCGAGGACCTCTCGTTCGGTGCCTTCTCGTAGCCAACCGTGGTCGGCGTCGCTGAGAATGGCGTAGACCTCGGGGGCGACCCGAGCGAAAGCCAGGTGACCGATCGAACCGAGGAGGCCGACCAGAAAGGCCTCCTCGGCCACGTTCTCGTCGATCTCGGTGGCAAAGGCACGGGCCAGCGTGGCGTTGACGATGCAGCGCCGACGGATCTCACCGGCGACGGCTCCGTCGCCGTCGGGCACCAATTCCTGCATCGAACGCTTCGCCAACAGCGATCGGAAGGCCCGGAGACCCAGGGTCGAGATGGCTCGATCGATGCGAGAGACCCGCGACGAAAGCCCGAACACGACCGAATTGACCGTGCGGAGCAACTCGGCTGCCAAGGCCCCGTCTTTCGACACGAGGTCAGCGAGCGCAGCGAGCGAGACATCCTCGTCGTTCAACAGCTGCAGGAGTTCGAGCACGACGAGCGGGGGCGACGGCAGGGCCGACGCATCGGCCAGCATGCGCTCCTTGGTCGGCAACATGTCGGGGGACAACCCCTCCAACAGGGTGACGTCGGCCTGAGCGGGCCTCCGGTCGAGCGCTTCGGGAATGGGCGACGATGCAGTCACGATGGTGAATCCTTGGACGGGTGATGGTTGGGGGTAGACGAGAGCAGGGCGGCGAGTGCTGGCGACGACGAACTCAGTTGGTGTGAACTCGCTCGGCGGCGACGGGGGCGACGAGCGATGCGGGAAGAGTGGCGTCGAGCTCACGGAAACTGATCGGCCCGGGGTCGGTCTGGATGTTGCCGGCCCCTCGCAGGATCAGAACCCCCAGAGTCGCCGCGGCCACCGATCCGGCGAGGACGCTGAGCTTGGCTTCGTCCACGATGGTCTCCGAAGTGAAGGCCAGCTCGGTGATGAAGAGCGAAACAGTGAATCCGATGCCACCCAAGCAGCCGAGTCCGATCATGTGCCGCCAGGTGATCCCGTCGGGCAGGGAGGCAAGTCCTCCCTTGACCGCCAGGAAGGCCGCCAACGTGATGCCGAGCGGCTTGCCCACGACCAGTCCCACGGCAATGGCCTGAGACGCCGAGGAACCAGCCGAAGCGGTGATGGCGCCGAGGCTGACCGGCACACCGGTGTTGGCCATGGCGAAGATGGGCACGATGAGGAGAGCGCTGAAGGGGTGAATGCCGTGGATGAGACGATCCACGACCGAACGGCTCTCTCGGGTGTCGAAGACGATCGACTTCAGCTCCTCGACGGTGAGATGCTCTGCGGCCACGGCCGAGGTCTCGTGCGGCCGCCGCGGCTTTGCCGGTGCCAACAGACCACAGATCACACCAGCCAGGGTGGCGTGGACACCGGACTCGAACAGGGCGAACCACAACGCGGTACCGGCGAGGACATAGATCGGCATCCACCAGACGCCGAGGGCACGCAACACCACCATGGCTCCGACGATGCCGACGCCGACCATCAGCGCCGTCACGTTCAACGAGGCGGTGTAGAACACGGCGATGACGATGATGGCACCCAGGTCGTCGACGATGGCCAGCGTCAGGAGCAACATCTTGAGTTTCGAAGGCACTCGGTCCCCGAGCAGGGTGAGCACACCGACGGCAAAGGCAATGTCGGTGGCCATGGGAACGCCCCAACCAGAGCGAGCCTCGGAGCCGGCGACCAGCACGAACAGCAGGGCCGGTACCACCATGCCCCCGATGGCAGCGACCACTGGCAGCGCAGCCTTACGGGGGTTGCGCAGATCCCCGGCGACCAACTCTCGCTTGATCTCGAGACCGGCGACGAAGAAGAAGATGGCCATCAACGCATCGTTGACCCAGTGAACCAAGGACTCATCCACGACCCAGGGACCAACGCTGACCACCAGGTGTTGGTGCCAGAAGTGCGCCACGGATTCGCTCCAGAGCGAGTTTGCGAGCACCAGAGCAAGAACGGCTCCGCCGATCAGGGCGAACCCGGAGATGTTCTCGAGGTGAATCACTCGATCGATGGGTCGACGGATACGTTCGATCGGCCGTTCGGCCAGCGACGCGGGGTGATGGTCAGACATGGGCGTGTCCTGTGGGTGGAAGTCGTAACTCGCACAGACTCGACTCGCACGGTTCCGGTCTTAGAGGTTCTCGGGAAATGGGCCGGTGGACCCGGATGGGATCAGCCGGGCGCCCGCAACAGCAGCGCGGCAAGGGGCGGGAGGTCGACAGCGATCGACACCTGGCACCCGTGCGCCGGGATCGGCTCGGCCGTGATCGTCGCCGCTGTCGGATATCCGGACCCGCCGAATCCGATCTCGTCGCTGTTGGCCAGCATCGTCCAGGTACCGGCGACGGGAACGCCAACGCGATAGCCAGATCGCGGAACCGGCGTGTTGTTCAGCGCCACGAGGACCGATGGGCTCGACGTGGCGTGACGGAGGAAGACCAGCACGGACTGGTCGCTGTCGTCACCGACCAGCCATTGGTACGTCGAGGGGTCTCGGTCGATGCGGTGCAGGGCCGGTTCGGTTCGGTAGCGATCGTTCAGATGTCGGACCCAGCCCTGCATCCCGGCATGATCGGCCTCGGCCAACACGGCCCACGGCAACTCCGCTTCGTGATTCCATTCGGACGGGGACGCGAACTCGGCGCCCATGAACAGGAGCTTCTTCCCCGGGACCGTCCACTGGTACCCGAGAAGAAGCCGCAGGTTGGCCACTCGTTGCCATCGGTCCCCCGGCATCTTCTGGAGGAGACTGCCCTTACCGTGCACCACCTCGTCGTGGGACAACGGCAACACATAGTGCTCCGTGGCGGCATAGACCGAGCGGAACGTGATTCGGTCGTGATGATGCCGGCGGTGTACAGGGTCCTGTGACAGGTAGTCCAGCGTGTCGTGCATCCAGCCCATGTCCCACTTGTAACCGAAGCCAAGGCCACCGTCGGCCACCGCACGTGTCACCCCGGGCCACGCCGTCGACTCCTCGGCGATCATCAGCACGTCGGGGAAGGTCTCGTACACGGAGCGGTTGAGCTCGCGCAGGAAATGCGTCGCCTCCAGGTTCTCGTTTCCTCCGAACTGGTTGGGGATCCACTCGCCGTCGTCCCGGGAATAGTCGAGGTAGAGCATCGACGCCACGGCGTCGACCCGCAATCCGTCGAGATGGAACTGATCGAGCCAGAAATGGGCGGAGGACAGCAGGAAGCTGCGCACCTCGGGTCGTCCGTAGTTGAACACGAACGATTTCCAATCAGGATGAAAACCCTGCCTGGCATCCTCGTGTTCGTACAGGTGGGTGCCGTCGAAGAAGCCCAACGAATACTCATCGGTCGGGAAGTGGGAGGGAACCCAGTCCAGGATCACCCCGACACCGCTGCGATGCATGATGTCGACGAAGGCGGCGAAGTCGTCTGCCGAGCCGTAGCGGGACGTCGGACCGAAGTACCCCGTGGTCTGGTATCCCCACGACCCGTAGAACGGGTGCTCCGTGACGGGCATCAACTCG
>CALACD010000382.1 GCA_937890445.1 uncultured Acidimicrobiia bacterium
GAGCTGAGCAACCGTGTCGTGGCAGCAGCGCTGCCCATCTGTGGAGTGCTCTTCGCAGGCTGGCGGGTGATGCCCGCCCCAGCAGATCCAGCCGGTGCTGCCACCCATGCGCTCCAGGTCCTGCGGGAGATGCGCGGGGGTGCTCACCTGAGCGCCATCCAGGCTGCTGGTCTGACACCACAGCAGGCCGTCATCTCCTTCGTGGCGGATCCTGTCCGCGGTGGGTCAGCGGGCGCGGAGCGCTTCGGATGGAAAGCCCCGCACCCCGAGCCCGACGAGGAGGCCCGAGCCCAGGCCGAGGTCGGAACCACCAACGTCTGTCGTCATGCCTTCGAGGCATTGCCCGACGGCGAACGAGGGGAACTGATCGAACTCGTCCTGGCTGCGCGATCCGCGATCGGCGACTAGGAGACCGCTCCCCTGGAGCGGACCCGGCGGTGCACGTCACGATCGTGGGCTGGGAGGTGGCGCGACGATGGCGTAGCGTCAGGCGCGATGCCCGGAACCCCGCACCACTCGTCGCTCAGCGCGTTCGGTCCGGACTTCCCCTTCGGACACGACCAGTGGCTTTCCCACGCTGCCGGGCTCGGCCGCATTCCGGATGCGTCGCTGGGTGCCGAGGTCGCCATCGTCGGGGCCGGAATCGCCGGCATGGTGGCGGCCTACGAACTGATGCGGCTCGGGTTTCGGCCGGTGGTCTACGAAGCCGGTCGCATGGGAGGCCGCCTGCGGTCCGAGTCGTTCAGCGCCGCCCCTGATGTGATCGCCGAGCTCGGCGGAATGCGTTTTCCGACCTCGGCTGCCTCGTTCTTCCACTACGTGGACCTCGTCGGTCTCGAGACGTTGCCGTTCCCCAATCCGCTCACTCCTGCCGCCCCGACCACGGTGATCGACCTGGCCGGGGAAGCGCACTTCGCCCACACGCTCGCCGATCTTCCGCAGGTCTTCCGGGACGTGGCCGAGGCCTGGGATCAGGCCCTGGAGGACCATGCCGACCTGGCGGGCATGAAGGACGCCATTGCTCGCCGGGACAGCCACGAGATCAAACGGCGGTGGGAGCCCATCGTCCGCGCCTGGGATGACCGGACCTTCTACGACTTCGTCGCCTCGTCGGACGCCTTCTCCCGATTGTCGTTCCGGCACCGGGAGATCTTCGGTCAGGTGGGCTTCGGCACCGGAGGGTGGGATTCGGACTTTCCGAACTCGATGCTCGAGATCCTGCGGGTGGTCATGTCGGAGTTCGAGGACAACCAGCGGCGCATCGTCGGCGGGGCCGAACAACTGCCTCGTCGACTGTGGAACCATACGCCTGACGACCTTCAGCACTGGCCGACGGGGACGTCGTTGGCTTCGTTGCATGCCGGGGCTCCGAAACCCGGTGTGGTATCGATCCACCGGGACTCCCGACACGGCCGGATCGAACTGACCGATCGCTGGGAGAACACCCGGGCCTACGACGCTGTCCTGGTCACGACACAGAGTTGGCTGCTCACCACCAACATCGATGTCGACGAAGACCTGTTCTCCCACCGTCTCTGGATGGCCCTCGATCGCACCCGCTACATGCAGTCGTCGAAGACCTTCGTCATGGTCGATCGTCCGTTCTGGAACGACATCAACCCGCTCACCGGGAGGAACGAGATGAGCATGACGCTCACCGACCGCAACACCCGGGGCACCTACCTGTTCGACAACGGACCGGGCAAGCCGGCCGTGATCTGCCTGTCGTATGCGTGGATGAGCGACGCCCTCAAGGTGCTGCCGAAGTCGGCTGACGAACGGGCGGCCCTGGCACTCGACACCCTGGAGAAGATCTACCCCCACACCGACATTCGTGGTCACGTGATCGGGGAGCCGATCACCGTCTCGTGGGAGGCCGACCCCGATTTCCTGGGGGCGTTCAAGGGCGCGCTTCCCGGCCACTATCGCTACAACGAACGGATGTATTCGCATTTCGTGCAACGGGATCTTCCTGCCGCCGAACGAGGGATTTTCCTGGCCGGTGACGACGTGTCGTGGACGCCTGGTTGGGCCGAGGGCGCCGTCACGACGGCGCTCAACGCGGTGTGGGGGATCGTGGCCCATCACGGAGGCTCGACCCATGCCGACAACCCCGGCCCGGGTGATGTCTACGACGAGTTCGGGCCCATCGTGTTGGGCGACTGATGGACGTCGAGACCTATGCCGGCCTGGATGCCACCGCGCTGGCTGCGGCCGTGCGCTCGAACCAGGTCACCCCGAGCGAACTCCGTGATGCAGCTGCTGCCCAGCACGAGGCGACGGCGAAGGACATCAATGCCGTGGTGGAGTGGTATCCCGATCCTGATCCCGTCACCGCGCCGCAGGGTCCGTTGGCCGGTGTCCCCTTCCTGCGCAAGGACTATGGATCAGCCGAGGCGGGACGGTTGGTCGAGATGGGTTCCCGACTGGCTGCCGGTCATCGAGCAGGAGGGACCGACGAGTACTTCCGGCGTCTCAAGGCAGCGGGAGCCCAGGTGTTGGGTCGCACTGCGGTGCCCGAACTGATCCAACACGGATCGACCGAGTCCCGAGTGTTCGGGGCGACCCGCAATCCGCATGACCTCGCACTCTCGGCTGGGGGGTCGTCGGGCGGTGCGGGGGCCGCCGTTGCCGCGGGTGTCGTCCCGGCTGCCCATGCCAGCGACTGCGCCGGGTCCATTCGGATTCCGGCTGCTGTGTGTGGCCTGGTCGGTTTGAAACCGGCGAGGCGGGCCGTGCCGTGGAGCACCGGGGGCTGGGGAGGCATCGCCGAGGAATTCGTGTTGACGCGCTCGCTTCGCGACGCCGCGTTGTTCTGGTCGGTTCTCGCCGAGGGGCTTCAACAGGCCTTCCCTTCCGCCGTCCGCATCGGGATTTCCACTGACCATTGGGCCGGAGCCGCAGACGATCCGGCCGTGGTCGCGGCTGCCGTCGAGGTGGGCCGGCGTCTCGAGTCGCTCGGACACCGAGTCGATGCCATCGCTCCTCCACTCGACGACGACGAGCTGATGTCGACCTGGCATCCGTTGTTCAGCCGCTGGGTGGCCCACGATGTGATGACGTTGGCCGCGCGCACCGGTCGAGGTCCGGGCCCCGAGACTCTCGAGCCACTCACGTTGAACGTACTGGAGGCGGTGGCCCGTCTGTCGGTCGACGACGTCACCAACGCCCAGGTCGCCCAGGGTGGTATCTCTCGGCGGCTGGAGCAGGCGATGTCGGGCCTGGACGTACTTGTGACGCCGACGTTGG
>CALACD010000383.1 GCA_937890445.1 uncultured Acidimicrobiia bacterium
TCGATCCTCACGCAGAACGCGAGCACCAATCAGAAGAAAATCAGCACCCTGCTAGGGGTCGAGTGCCGCTGACGTCTATTCCCGGATCACCAGTGCCCATCGACAGCGCACGGGGCCACGTCCTAGGGTTCGTGGTCGTGACGCGACTGTCGACGACCCTGACCGATGCGCTCGCGATCGACGCTCCGATTCTCCAGTCGGGGATGGGTGGCGTTGCCGGACCCGACTTGGTGGCTGCGGTGTCCAACGCCCGCGGTCTGGGGATCCTGGCGGCGCTCCGGCTGCCGCCGGACCAGGTCCGGGCCGGGATTCGGCGGGTGCGAGAGCTGACCGATCGCCCGTTCGGCGTCAACCTCTGGCTCCACGACGACGTCGTGCACGAGCCCCCCGTCGCGGACATCCCGGTCGACAGCATCCGTTCGGTGCAGCGTGTGCTGAACGAGTTCCGGCCCCGCCACGATCTGCCGTCCCGCCTGGATTCGCCGCCGCCGTCCCCTGATCTGGTGGCTGCTGCCCTGGAGGTGATGATCGAGGAGCGGATCCCGGTGTTCTCGGCCGCGATCGGTCTGCCCGATCACGAGCTCGTGGACCGCTTCCATCGTGTGGGGTCGTCCGTGGTGGCGATGGTGGCATCGGGTCCCGACGCCGCCGAGGTCGTCGACCGAGGAGTGGACGTGGTCGTGGCCCAGGGGGCAGAGGCCGGGGGACACCGGAGCTTCGGGCAGAAGCTCGAACGAGGAATGGTGGAGGGCACCACCGTCGATGCCCTTCTGATCGAGGTACTGGATGTCGTGGGGGCCCGCGTCCCGGTTGCCGCCGCCGGCGGCATCGTCGATGGTCACGACCTCGCCGGAGTCCTCGTGGCCGGCGGGGCCGGAGTGCTGCTGGGCACTCGATTCGTCGCCACCTTCGAGTCGATGGCGTCGGACCTGTGGAAGCAGCGCCTGCTGGCTGCCGGTCCGACGACCTCCACGACGATCACCGACGCGTTCACCGGCCAGTGGGCACGCGTGCTCGGGACCGACTTCACCGAGCGGTGGACGGCTGCCGATGTCCGACCCCTCCCCGGGCTGCTCCATGCCACGATGGGGGCCGATCTCTTCGCTGCGGCCAAACGCAGCGGTGACGACCAGCTCCAGCCGTTCTACGCCGGGACGGCCGTCGAACGCATCACCGCATTGTGCGGGGCCGACGAGGTCGTGCACTCGATGGTGGACGTCGCGAGGTCCGCCTTGAGCGCACGGCGTGTCGGCGGGACAGAAGTCACCGATCTGCGATGAGTGACCACACACCACTGTTGGAGGTGCTCGAATGCGGGCTCACCGTCGACATCGACGGGGCGACGTGGCCCACCGTCGTCGTCGACGCGTCCCCCCATCGGCAGATCGCCGATCTGCCGCGGCTGTTCGTCGCCGCTGGTGGAGGCGAGATCGAGACGTCGGCCACCCGGATCGAAGTCCCGGGACGAGGGGAGCTTCTCTTGCTCGGTGTCGTGATGAGCGCTCCGGTGTCGGCCCGGTTCGCCCTCTCGTTCGATCTTCGTCGAGATCGCCCCACCTTGCTGGACGCCGCCGGCCACGGCCATCTGGCCATCTCCTTCGGCCCGCCCGACCTCGGTGATCTGCTGGCGGTCGAACTCGAGGGTGACGCCCTGCGCGAGGTCGTTCGGCCCCGTTGATCCCAAGGGCCCGGGACACGGTCGTCGATCGAATGTCAGGTTCGTGGAATCGTCGGGTCAGCCAGGCTGACGTAAGGTTGCGGCAACGTCTTGTCCAAGGGGGTTGGTCACATGAAGTTCGGCATCTTCTTCGAGCTGTCGGTTCCTCGTCCGTTCGAGGTCAACGAACGAATCGTCTATCAGAACTCACTCGAGCAGGTCCGCTTGGCCGACCAGCTCGGCTTCGATCAGGTCTGGGCCGTCGAGCATCACTTCCTCGAGGAGTACTCGCACTGCTCGGCGCCCGAGCTGTTCCTCACGGCCTGTGCCATGCAGACCGAACGCATCCGGGTCGGTCACGGGATCGTGACGTGCGTTCCGGAGTTCAATCACCCGATCCGGATCGCCGAGCGGGCCGCCGTCCTCGACATCCTCTCCGGTGGGCGCCTCGAGATGGGCACCGGTCGGTCGGCCACCTGGACCGAATTGGGCGGTTTCCAGGCTGATCCCGACACCACCAAGAAGAGCTGGGACGAATTCGTCCACGCGCTGCCCAAGATGTGGACCCAGGAGCGCTACAGCCACGAGGGTCAGTTCTTCTCGATGCCATCCCGAGCCGTGCTTCCCAAGCCGATCCAATCCCCACATCCGCCGCTCTGGGTCGCTGTTTCGAGCCCCGGCACCGAGGACGATGCCGCCGACCGTGGGATGGGCTGCCTCGGGGTGAACTTCACGTCGTTCGCCGACCAGGAGAAGACGGTGAAGGAATACCGACGTCGTATCCAACACTGCGAACCGGCTGGTGCCTTCGTCAACGACCAGCTGAACACCATCAACTTCCTCTACTGCCACGACGACAGCGAGGTGGGTGTCTCGACCGGGCGCAAGATGATGGGGCAGTTCCAGTACATGGCCGGGCAACTCGACATGGCCAAGGAGGTCTACCCGACCCGGGCCTACCCGAGTGCTGGCCTGTTGGCGGGGGCCCGCAAGCAGGCTGCCAGTCCGGGAGACCTCAAGGAGCCCCCGGAAGGCATCGCGGTCGGGAACCCCGACCAGATCATTCGCGAGCTCAAGAAGTGGGAAGCGACCGGCGTCGATCGGGTCCAGTTCCTCTTGAATGCCGCCGAGTCCATCCCACAGGAACAGGTGTTGGCCAGTCTTCGCCTCTTCGCCGAGCAGGTCATGCCCCACTTTCAGGGCGAAGAGGCCGCCGAGGCCAGCCGGGCCGAGGCCCGCGCCAACGCTGCTGCCAGCCGTGCGACCGCCGGTGTCGGAATGGCCGCAGGGGGAGGAGCCGGCTGATGCCACTCTTCGGCACACTCGACATCGCCCATGTCCTGCCTCACGTTCCCACCGTCGGCTCGCTCAGTCCGGACACCTGGGAGCTCCCGGGCGCTCAGGTGCTTCAGGTCAGCTACGAGGTGCGGGAGGATCCGGCGCTCGGTATCACTCCGAGCGCGCTGCATCCCAGCATTCCTCCCTATGCCACCTTCAGCTTCGTTCGTTGTCCCAACTCACCGGTCGGGCCCTTCACCCTGGCCATGGTGCGGTTGATCGTACGGGCCGGGATTCGACCACGGGCGCTGCTCATCGGGGGCTACATCGACAACGATGCGGCCATCGAACCGCTGTCGACGGGGTGGGGATTCCGCCTTGCGTCGGCTGAGGTCACGCTCAGTCGGCGTCACAATCGGGTGCTCGGCGCCGTCATCCTCGACGGTGTCACTGCGCTGGAAGCTCAGCTCGAGGACCCCGAGCCCGTGGTGCCCACCGACATCGAGTTGTTCGACAACCTGCACGTCGCCAACGTGGCCGACGGTGACCCGGTGATCATCCAGGTCGACCCGGGGTACGTCTACTCCTCCGCCGACCGGGGTCGGGCCGATCTGGCCACGTTCGAACCCGGTGCGCTCGGAATCGAGGGCATCGAACCCGTCTACCCCCTCGTCGGTGTGGCCTGCAACGCGGACATCACCCTGGCCGCACCCCGATTCGTCATCGATCCCACCCAACCT
>CALACD010000384.1 GCA_937890445.1 uncultured Acidimicrobiia bacterium
GGGGGATCAGATCCCGGTCGATGGCAACGTGCTCTCCAGCGGCGGTCTGGAGGTCGACGAATCGGCCCTCACCGGCGAATCGGTGCCGGTGCCGAAACTGGCCGGAGACCAGGTCCGGTCGGGGAGTGCCGTGCTCGCCGGTCGGGCCGCGATCGAGACCACGCATGTCGGCGCCGACGCGTGGGTCCACCAACTCGTCGTCGAGGCCAAGACCTTCGTCCTCACCCGCTCGGAGTTGCGGGCCGGGGTCGATCGGTTGTTGCAGGTCATCAGCTGGATTCTTGGTCCCCTCGCGTTGTTGCTCTTCTGGAGCCAGCTCCGAGGGGATGCCGATGTCGCCCACGGACTGGTGGCGGCCACGGCCGGGGTTGTCGCGCTGGTTCCCCAGGGCCTGGTGCTCCTGGTCAGCGTGGCCATGGCGGTGGCCGTGGTCGGGTTGGCTCGACGGAGTGTGGTGGTCCAGGAGCTTCCGGCCGTCGAGGGGCTGGCTCGGGCCGACATCGTGTGTGTGGACAAGACCGGCACCCTGACCACGGGGCGAACGCACCTGGAACGGATCGAACCCTTGGCCCACCTCGATGCGGATGGTTTGGCCCAGGGTTTGGCTGCCCTGGCTTCGACCGAGGAGTCACCGACCGCTGCGATGGCGGTCATCGCGGCCGCCACCGGGACCCCGCCCGGCTGGCGACCGACGGGAGTGGTGCCGTTCTCCTCTGGCCGCAAATGGTCGTCTGCCAGCTTCGACGGCGTCGGGACGTGGCTCCTCGGCGCTCCCGAAGTGCTGCTGACAGGGGTGGCGAAGCCGAGCGCGGTCGATCGACAGGTTGCGGATCTGGCCCGAGCCGGCCACCGGGTCCTGTTGGTGGCGACGTCGACCCGACCCATCGGTGGGGACCCGTCGGTGCCGGTGGCGCTCCCCGGTGACCTGCTCCCGGTCGGCCTGGTCGTCATGGCCGAGGAGGTGCGAGGCGATGCGGCCGACACCATGCGCTACTTCGCCGACCAGGGGGTCTCGGTCAAGGTGATCTCGGGCGACAACGCCGAAACCGTGGCCGCGGTGGCCCGAGGGCTCGGCCTTCCGGGGGCCGACGCCGTGATCGACCTTCGCACCGTGAGCGAGATCGATGGAGCGTTGGCCGAGGCGTACACGGTCTTCGGTCGGGTACAGCCCGAGCAGAAGCGACGTCTGGTGCAGGCGCTCCAGTCGCGGGGTCATGTCGTGGCCATGACCGGCGACGGAGTGAACGACATCCCGGCACTGAAGGCGGCCGATATCGGCATCGCCATGGACACCGCCACGTCGGCGACGAAGGCGGTGTCTCAGCTGATCCTTCTGAACGGCCGATTCGATCTGCTCCCCGGCGTGGTGGCCGAAGGTCGGCGAGTGGTGGCCAACATGGAACGGGTCTCGTCGTTGTTCGTGGCCAAGACGGTGTACGCCGCACTGCTCGCACTGGTGGTTGGGGTGGGCGGGATTCCCTTCCCGTTCCTGCCCCGGCAACTGACGTTGATCGACTCCCTCTCGATCGGGGTACCGGCGTTCGTCCTCAGCTTCCGTGGCTCGGACCAGCGTTGTCGTTCCGGCTATCTCCGTCGAGTCATCCACTTCGCGGCGCCGGTTGGCGTGGTGGCTGCGCTAGTGACGATCACGACCTACGGCCTCGCCTTTCGCCTTGTCGGCGCCACACTGGAGGAGGCTCGGACCGCGGCGACCTTGGCGTTGGTCGCCATTGGTTTCTGGATCCTCTATCGATTGATCCGTCCCCTCGACCTTGTCGAGGCCGGCCTGTTGGCGACGTTGGTGGCCGCAGCGGTCCTGATAGCGGTGGTTCCTGTGGCTGCCGAAGTGTTCGCCTTGGAACGACTCGGTGGTGACATGCTCGTGGTGGTGGCGTCGACGGTTCTCGTCGGCGCACTGGGGACCCGGATCGCCATCGCCGTGTGGTCGCGCTGGTGGGGGTCGCCGATCTGGAAAGGACATTCGTCCCTGTTCCGAGGTCTCGCTGGAGCGCAGGATGGTCACCGGCATCGTTGCGTCGGAGGCAGGTCAATGGCTCTTCTCACCCCACCCAGCAAGATTCTGGTCCCGGTTGACTTCTCGAAGCGTTCGGAGATCGCAGTCGGCTACGGCGCCATGTTGGCCGACCGCCTCGGCGGTGAGTTGGTGGTGATGACCAATCTCAACTTGCCCGAGCAGGAGGCGCTGGAGGGGCTGGTAGCGAGTTCCGGGGTCACCGTCGAGGAGGCGGCGCACCTCGAGATGAGCCGGGCCGTGGCCGAGCTCGGACCTCAGGTGACGGCGGTGACGGTCGTTGCCCGCCGGGATTTCCCGTCGGACGGGATTCTCGAGGTGGCCGACAGTTGCGGCGCCGGCATGATCGTCATCGGAAGCCATGGGCGGTCGCGAATGTCGCGTTGGCTGCTGGGTAGCGTGGCCGAGAAGGTCGCCCGGATTGCCAGCGTGCCGGTGGTCATCGTTCCGGTGCGTGACTGCGGCGATCAGGAGTCGATGTGAGCGGCTCGGCGCCAGGAGAGACCCGACCGGGGCCTGTCCGAACAGCCGTCGTCGGTGTCGACGGCTCGGACCACTCGTTGGCCGCGTTGCGGTGGGCGGCCGAGGTCGTCGGATCGACGGGAACGATCGATGTCGTGACCGTTGGGCATCAGGAGAACGAACGGGACGTGCTGGAGAAGGAATGGTTGGAAGCGCTGAAACCACGAGTCCGCCTGCATCTCGCCGGGAACGATCCGGCCGAGATCATGGTCGACCTGGCAGCGGTTCTGAACGTGGATCTGATCGCGGTCGGAGCACATTCCGGGGTGGCCCGTTCGCCTCGTCGCGTCGGGGGAGTGGTGCACAAGATCTTGCGCTTGGCCAACTGCCCGGTTGCCGTTGTTCGCGACCGATCGGAGCTGGGCCGGCCCTTGGACTCAGGGCTGGGTGGGGACATCGTGGTGGGGGTCGGCGATGGTCCGTCCCGACCGGTCGCGCTCGCGTGGGCCGCAGACCTGGCGGCAGACCGATCGCGGGCCGTTCGGTTGGTGCGAGCGGTCAACTATCACCCGTTCCTGGGCGTGAGCAACGCGGCAGAGGTGTTGGCCTCCTACATCGATCCTGCCCAGCTGGTGGTGTGGGCGGGCGAGGAACTGGACCTCGTCGCCGGAACGGTCGCCGAACGTGGTGTCGAGGTCGAGAAGCGGATCGTTGCCGGGGACGTCGGGACCCGATTGGTGGAAGAGTCCGAACACGCCGAGGCCCTGGTTGTCGGCAAGCACTTCGATGGACGGGTCACCGGATTCTTCACCGGCCGAACCGTGCACCACGTGCTCGCCCACGCATGGTGCCCAGTTGTCATTGTCCCGGGGAGCTGAGTCCCGGGGAGCTGAGTCCCGGGCGGCTGGGTTCAGACTGGTGACGGTGACCCACAGGATCTCAGTCGGTGCTCGAGCCGTCGGCAGCAGTTTCCAAGGCGCCGTCGACGATCCGGACGATGCGGTCGGCGTACTCCAGCACCCGGTCGTCGTGGGTGACGATGATGGCAGCGACGCCGCGGCCCTTGATCTCCCGGCGCAGAAGGTCCATGACCTGCTTGCCCAGCTCCGAGTCGAGCGCCGAGGTCGGTTCGTCGACCAGCACCAGGGACGGGTCGTTCATCAGCGCCCGGCCGATCGCCACTCGCTGCTTCTGGCCGCCCGAGAGTTGGGAGGGCAGGCTGGCGCCCCGTCCGCCGAGGCCGAGCTCATCGAGCAGTTGGTCGGCCCGCTGCTTGGCTGCGGCGTCGATACGGGACCCACCGAACTGTCGGACGACGAGCAAGTTCTCCCTGGCGGTGAGGAACGGGACCAGGTTGACCGACTGGAAGACGAAACCGACCTGGTCTCGACGGAACTCGGCCAATTGTCTGTCGCCGAGATCGGTGATCTCGACTCCGCCGACCCGGACGCTGCCCGAGGTCGGTCGAAGCAGCGCCCCGGCGACGGTGAGCAGCGTTGTCTTGCCCGAGCCCGATGGGCCGACGAGCAGCATCATCTCGTCGCTGCCGACCGTGAGGCTGACGTCATCGAGCGCGACGACCTCCTGATCGTCGGTGCCATAGACCTTGCGGACCTTGTCCAGTTGGAGTGCAGGTATGTTCGTGTCCATGTGCTTCGGCTTCATCCGATCGCTTCGGCGGGGTCGATGTTCAGAACGCGGCGCAGTGTGAAGAGGCTGCCGATCAGTGCGCTGAGCAACACGCCGACCCCGGTTTGCAGGAGCCGACCCGGTACCAGGCGAACCGGGAGCTCGGCAGGTAGTAGGCCGACGAAGGCCATGCTCAGTCCGAGGCCGAGCACCAGCGCCACCAGGCTCACGCCGATGGCCTGGGCCGAGATGCCGGCCACCAGGTAGCCGGTTCTGGCCCCCAGTGCTTTGAGTACGGCGTAGAGGTCGACCCGCTCGAGCGTGATCAAGGTGAAGAACAGGGCCACCACCATCAGCGTGACGACGAACGTGACACCGATGATGCCCTGGAAGGTCGATGACTGCTGTTGGACGACGGGCAGGGCATCGATCACCTCATCGGAGGTGGCCACGTCGATTCCGTCGATCGCGGTCAGTCGGGTCGCCAGTGTCGCAAGGTCGGTGTCACCTGCTGGTTCCACGACCAGGGCCTGGTCGGTGCCAACGGGTGGCAGGGCAGCGGGGTTGCCGACCCCGACGATCTCGCGCCAACGTTGCGTCGAGATCCACACCGTGGGCGAACCCTGGCTGAGGTCGTCGACGATGGCAGACACCGTCACCGGCTCTGATGTTGCTCTCAACAGGAGGGTGTCCCCCTCGGTGACGTCGTATCGATCAGCCAGGGCTCTGTCGATCACGGCACCGCCCTCGGCCGATGGCGGTGGGATCACCTCGGTCGACAGGTCATAGCCGAACAAGACGATGTCGACGGTGTCGCCCGCGGTGGAGGCAATCTGGTTGAGCGCGCCGACTGCAGCCACGCCTTCGACACTGGCCAACTGGTCACCTCGTGCGGTGTCGACCTTCGATCGTTGGATGAGCAGCTCGCTCCCATCGGAGAACACGAGCAATCTGCCTTCATGGGCTCGGTAGGGGCCGGTGCTGTTCAAGGCCAGTCCGTCGAGGAAGCCCCCCAGGACGACCAGGAGAACGACGAGCATGGTGAGCGCGCCGCCGACCGAGACGAAGCGGCTGGGTCGGCGAATCAGTTCCTTCAGGGCGATACCCATGTCAGATGCCTCCGCTCGTGGTTGCTTGGACCGGATCGATGGCGACCACTCGGCGAACGGCGCCGACCGATGCGAGAAGGCCGAGCACGACGATGATGCCGATGGTCGTCACGGTGGTGACCGGACTGAGGGTGGCGCCGAAGACGTCTCGGGTCGCGGCCAGCAACCCGGCGGTGACCACCGAACCGATGAGCGCACCGAAGCCGACCACCACCAGGACTTGGATGATCACGGAACCGATCACATCGCGACTACTGGCCCCTACGGCCCGGAGCAGCACGAGGGCATCCTCCTTCTGCACGGTCAGGATGAGGAAGAACACACCGGTGACGATGGCGACGACGATGTAGAGCAGCAGGTAGAGGATCGAGAACGATTGCGTGATCTGGCTGACGCCGGGGAGGTTGTCGACAGCGGCTGATCGCTCCAGCGCTTCGATCCCGTCGATCGACTGGGTCAGAGACCGGGCGACGGCTGCCGGGTCGGCACCTTCGGCGATCTCGACACCGATCAGCGACGGCGCCACATCGATGGTGGCCCCGGCTCTGGCCTGGGCGGCCGCCACGTACTCGTCGAATCGCACGTAGAGCGTGGGCAGGACATTGAACGCCGCATCGTCGGCGTTGCCCACGACCGTGAACACCACGCCTTCGACGGTGACCTGCTGGCCGATCTCGATGGGGTCGTCGAACGACGAGCCGCTGAACAGGCTTCGCTTGCCGCCGCCGGAAGCCGGCCGTCGGCCACATCGGCAGGCACCGAGGGGCCGTCCGGGTCGCCACCCACCAGCTGGACGTCGATCTCGGCGCCGTTGGTCGTTCCCGTGAACACACTCAGTCCGATGGGGGAGGTGGCCATGACATCGGTCGCTGCGGCAACCTCGGCCTCGACCGACAGCGACAGGATGCTCGTTGCCGGATTGCGGCGAGCCTCCTGGTCGTAGACGAGCACATCGGCCGAGGTCGACTCCAGCCCACCGGTCAGCCCGCTCGTCAGCGTGCCGGCCACAGCCTGGAAGAAGAGCAACAGCAGAACCAGCAACGCCACGGCGAGGGTCAGGAGAGAGAAGCGGCCGAGCGAGCGGCGGATTTCCCTGAGCGCTATGAACACGTGGAGTCCTCTCCGCGATCAGCACGGTCACCTCGTCGACGGCCGACCCTCGGACCCTAGCTGCGTTGGGGCCGAATGGACTCGGCCGGCGGATTCCCCCTTGTGTTGTTCGGGAGGTGGGGTGTCAGTCGAGCGAGTCGCGAACCTCGACCATCGTGGCCATGACGGCTTCGGCGGTGTCGGAGTCGATGATGGGATTGTCGGCAAAGGTGGCGAATCCGCAGTCGGGGTGAAAGAGCACTCGTTCGGTTCCGAACAGACCGATGGCTCGTTCCATGCGAGCGGCGATGGCCGGCTTGTCGTGGTGGTCGGGGTGCTTCTGATCGATGATGCCGACGCCGATGCGTCGGTCCGATGGCAGGGCGGTCAGCAGTTCGAGTTCTCCTGCACGCGGGGTGCAGCCCTCCAGTAGGTACGAGCCCACGGGGATCGAGCTGAGGAGACCGACCAGGGGCGCGTAGTCGCCGCTGAGGGCGGCTGCTTCGTCCGGTGTCCAGTTGCCTCGACACAGGTGGAGGGCTGTTCGTTCCTGGGGTACCCCGATCAGCAACTCTTGGAGGAGATCCCGGGCAAAGGCCAACTCGGAGGCGGTCGAGCCCCGTTCGCCGAGCGCCCCGCACATGAACGTGCGCCCGCCTTCGCCCACGACTCCGTGAACGACCTCGGTCAGGACCGGCTCGTCGAACTGCACGACGCTGACGCCGTCGGCCAACAATGCGTGGAGCTCTTCTCGGAGGACCCGCACGATGTCGGTTGCCAACTCCTCGCGATCGTCGTAGGCCCGGTCGGAGATGCACTCCATCCACATGGTTCGGGTGAGCAGATAGGGGCCGGGCAATGCCACCTTCCGGGGCTTGCCGGTCAGCTCGCTCAGTCTTGCCGCCTCGAGTCCGGCCAGGGGCCGAGATCGGCCCAGAGGACCGAAGACGGCCGGGTGCCGGATGTCTCCGGCCGGTACATCGAGGGCCGCCAGTTCCTGCTCGAACGCCTCGGGGTCGTCGACGTAGGGCAGAAGGTCGGTGACCGGGATCAGCTGGCAGTTGTCCAGGAGCCCGCCGACGAAGGCCGAATAGTTGTCGCGACGCTGTTCCCCGTCGGACACCACGTCGACCCCGGCTCGTAGTTGCGCTCCGACGGCAAGGCGAACCGCGTCGTCGGCGGTTTCGTTGAACTCGTCGTCGCTGATCCGGCCTTCGAGATGTTCGTGGAGCGAACGGAGGAGCCAACGAGGTCGAGGCCATGATCCCAGTCCCATGACGGCCCGCTCGGGCACCGAAGGTGCCGTCACCGGGGTGGGGAGCACGCGAGGGATGGTCACCGCCACGATCGGTTGCGTGATCGGGGCCTGGCGTCGCCCGTCTGTCCGTCGCGCTGGCCCGGACCGTGGCACTGCATCGGCTGAACCTGGCACCGCGTCCGAGGACGCGGTGCCGGCGGCCGGGGCCGGCGCGACGAACGGACCCTTCGACACGAGGAAGGAGCGTTGCGGTCCATCATCGGACCACATCTCCACGAAGTCGTTGCCGGTCAGGCGACACCACGAGGGCAGATCCTCGACCACCGATGCCTCGGTCGAGAGGATCTGCAACAGTTGGCCCCGATCGAGCGGGTCGATGTGTTTGCGGATCAGCAGCAACAACCCGTTGCCGCAATCGAGGTCGCCGCCGTCGAAACTGACCGCGGGAACGTAGCGATGCTCGACCGTCATGGAACGAGGGTGGTCATTCGATCGGACCTCTCGATCAGTAGGTGACGCAGGGCGAGCCGTTGGCCAGCCACTCGACCAGCTTGGCGCCGCCGACGATGGTGGCGCCCTCGATCAGATCGGTCTCGTCGATGCTCCGCTTCTTGCAGCACGGCGAACAGACGTAGACCTTGCCTCCGGCCTCGATGAAGCTGGCAAGGAGGTCACGCAGAGGAGCGAACCCGTCCTCCTCGATGTCGTCGGCATAGCCCTTCTTGGCCAGCCAGACGCCCTCGGTCGACAGGAACACCATGGTGTCCTGGTCCGAGCCGACGGCTGCGTTGGCGACGACGAAACCAACGGTCGCCTTGTCGGGGTCATTCTTGGCACTGGTGATGGAAACGCAGAAACTGCCCACGTCAGGGGTCCTCTCGGGAGATGATGATGTAACGCGGTGGCTCGCTTCGATCCAGGCGGTGTCCGGTCAGCCGGCACCACGCTGGAAGGTCCTCGCGGACTCCGGGGTCGTGGGCGATCAGTTCGAATCGTTCGCCTGGTGCAAGGGCCTTGAGGCGCGACCGGAGTTCGACGATCAACTCGCCACACCCGAGATCGCCGGCATCCCAGCCATCGGCGAACGACTCCACTTCACTTCCCATATACGTGCTCCGAACCGACTCGATGGCGGAGCACGTTGCCGTGGCGCTATCGAGGCGATTGATCGTCACGCCCGGGCACGCCGGGCGATGCATCTCGTCAGTACGTGAACCTCACCACGGCGGCAGTCTGGACGCTGCGGGCCTCGTGGTCAAGAGCACCACGTGTGCTGTTCGGTGTCGGACTCGGCCTCGAACCGCGCTGAACCGGCTCGTCTCGACCCGGAGAGCCTGCGTGGAGCCGAGCGGACCGCGACCCTCGCGAGGCAAGGCGCACGGGGATCAGCGGTACGCCGCGACGAGCGCATTGCCGATCGAGGCGAGGTCGTCGCGCACTCCCTGCGGGCCGATGACCTCGAGCCATTCGACGAGCCCGGCAAGTTCGCCTGCGAGGGCGTACTCGTTGTGGCCGCGGACCACGATCTCGATCCGGCCGTCGAGCGCGAAACCGCCGACTTCGAGGCGGCCCCCGAGCACCATACGGAGCAGACCGAGCCCGTCGGGAGCACACACCGCTTGGGCCTCGAGGGGGGTGCGCTTTCGGTCGACCTCGTCGGCGATCTCGCGCCAGCTCTCGGCAAGGTCGAATCCCTCGGGTCGTTGGATGGGGTCGTCGGTCAGCTCCACCGACGAGACACGGTCGAGCCGGAAGGTCCGTCGACCGGCCTCGGTCGTGGCGATCGCCAGTCGCCCGGACGCGGAATGTCCGATTACAGACGAGGGACAGACCTGACCGAGTCTCCACCAAGAAGACCTCATTGCCTACGCTCGACCAACCATCACACTTGGTGAGCACTACGGCTCCAAGTGGGGCCAAATCAGAAGAGCACACCACCAAGCGGCCGTCTGGCGGCCGAGCAGACCCAGTGTGCTTCAGTCAAACTCACCTATGGCACCCAAGTGTCAGGTCGATCGTTCATACTGGAATCACCACAGACAAGTGTTGGCAAATAGCAATATGGCGAACCATACGTCCGAATTTCTATGTACTGTCCAGAAAATCGACCAAGTATTCGTTCAAACAGAAGAGCAAAACTTCCCCTTATCTGAATAGTGCGAAGGCCCTCCATGATTCGAACACATCTACATGTTTTGCGAAAGAACAAAACGGGACTTGTCGCCGTTGTCATCTCATTCTTACTAATGATTGGCGGAGCTCTTCCGGTATCGGCTGGCAGTGGATCCAAAACTCTCTCAACCAGCGGTTGTAAAGGGAACGGATCGAGCACTTCAAGTTTGGTAGCTACTTCGGCCTCGGGCGGCTCTTCGGGATGGAGTTGCACGGTGAAGAACCGAGCCTTGTACCAATATTCCGGCGGAACCGGATACGGCGCCTGGACTGGTTATGGAAGCTATGCAACAACGGGCAACGCGCCGAACGCTACCATTATCGCAGGCAACCATTCAGTTCGTGGATACAAGCCACCCAGCACCTACGTTTACGGGGCCTTCAATACGTGAGGTGGGTTCGTAGCGTTGAACACCGAGTTTGGAGTGGAGTAAAGCTAGCGATAGCTACTGCGGTAGGGGTTCGTGTTGCTACGCTGACGGGTTGTTCGGCTGGCGGGGCGGCGGCGCCGGTTGCTGACCCGACAGCGACGGTGGGCTCCTACCTGGAACTCGGCTCATACGATGATCAGCTGAAATGGTCCAAGATCGTTCACAACCTGCAGCAGGAGTCGATTGTGACCTGCATGAACGGGCAGGGATTCGACTACCTTCGAACCCCTTTCGTTCCCTCCATACCTTGGGAGCCAAAGACCAGGCAGGAGATGGCCAGGTTCGGTTTCGGAATCACCCTGGAAACACCGCAGGGTTTCGAAGATCCCAACCAGCCAGCCGTCGCTCTCCTCGGTGCAGAAGAACGGGAGGCCTTCATCGACGCCTTGCTTGGGCCTGATTCGAACGGCGATGGCTGTCTTCAAGCAGCGCGGTCTCAGTATTTGCAGAAGATCGATGACGCCAACGAACAGATGGCCGACGCGATGGCAGACCTACGAGCCAGAGTTTCTGCTGATGAACGCTGGGTCGAGTGAGGTGAGCCCTCTGTAGTGGTCCAGTCGTTGTGTGACTCTTGATGCCTGGTT
>CALACD010000385.1 GCA_937890445.1 uncultured Acidimicrobiia bacterium
AGCAACGGCCCACCGCCCACAGCACCAGACCGTTGGTGGACGCAGCCATGATCGGTGCGTGGCATGCAGCCGTCGAACACGCCGCCCACGCCGCTCCGTCCTTCCGGGTGGAGGCGGGGGAGGCCCTGATCGTGGACAATCGGCGCATGTTGCACGGCCGAGAGCCCTACACCGACCCGATGCGCTCGCTGTGGCGGGTGTGGGTGTGGACGCCGCTGAGTCTCGCTGTTCCCGAGGGAGAACTGCACTCGGATCGGCGGTATGCGTGGACTGCTCCCTCCCCGTTCGATCTCTCGGAGGCAGCGGATCGTCCGGAACCAGCCATGGAAGGATCGTCGTGATCGACTACCGCGGAGTCAACAAACAGCTGCGACGCGTCGCCGACCGAAGCGAGGCCCTGGCCGTGGCCGCGGCAGAAGGAGCGGTCATCATCACCGGCGTTGCGCCCGGACCGGAGGCGGCGCGCCAGTTGGCCCACGACGTCTTCGGTGAGCGCGCCCTGGCCATTCCCGAGTCTGCCATGGTGCGCGAGGGCGGCATGATGGACAGGCGGCCGGAGGGACTCGACAACACCACACGCTCGAAACCACACACCGATGGCTACTCCTACGGTGATGAGTGTCCCGACTACTTTCTCCTGGCCTGCGAGCATCACAGTGAGGTCGGCGGCGAGAGCCTGATGCTCGACGGCTATGCCATCCTGGATGCGCTGGCTGCGGATCCGGCATCGGCGTGGATCAGCGAGGCTCTGCCGACTCGTGTCATCGATCAGACCGAACCGGGCAAGCGGACCTCGCTGTCGACCATCGTGCAGACCGCGCCGTCGGGCCGACGCATGTTACGTAGGACGGCGGATCAGTTCCCGTTGCCTGATTCCGACGACCCGGAACGTGACGCCGAGATGATCCGGCGGTGGAAGGAAGCGATCGATCAGGCCGCCGATGCCGTCTCTGGGGCGGAGCGACCCAAGCTGCTCGCCGGTGAAGCAGTGCTGGTCGACAACTATCGAATGTTCCACGGCCGCGAGGCGTACGAGGATCTGGATCGACTGATGTGGCGTGTCTGGGTCTGGAGCGACGAGGCCCGTGGAGTGCCCGAAGGCATGTTGCACTCCGACAGCCGCTACGCCGATCAGCGGTGACCAGACGCCCACACCGACATGCATCGACTCGACATGCGTCGACTCGATCTTCAGCGATCCGACCTTCAGAACAAGACATCCTCAAAGGAGAGACAACGTGACTATCGATCATCCGCTCATGGCCGAGTTGGACGACCTGGCTGCCAGTTTCGACGAAGACGGCTACGTCATCGTCAAGGGCCTGTTCGACGACACCGAGCTGTTCGAGCTCGAGGCGTCGCTGGTTCGCCTCCAGGAGGATGTCCGTACCGGCGTCCTTGATCGGGCGCGCTACGGGGGGGACTACCTCACGTCGGCCGGTGACGACATCCCCGACTTCGTGAACTACGTCAAGGACGCAACCCGACTGTCCGAACCGGCATCCGCGGCCTTTCACCATCCGGTCCTGCTGGCGCTTCTCGAACGATGTCTCGGCGTGACGCCGTGGGAGATGCGGGAGGAATACGGTGCCCGGTTCGGGGTGGTCTATCAGGACGCTCGTCCTGGCCAGGAGTCGGCCTACAGCAGGATCGGCTGGCACAGCGATCACCAGGCCTACCCGACGTCGGACTTCTATCCCGGAGTTGCGCTGACCTTCCACCTCGATGCAACGTCGCCGGCCAATGGCTTCCTGCGGGTGCTGCCGGGCAGTCACAAACTCCCGACCGACGGTATGCCGCTTCGTTTCGAGAAGGTGCCGGGCGAGATCGGTGTGTACTGCGACGCTGGGGACGTGCTGCTGCACCATTGTGATCTCTGGCATTCGGCGGCCCGGGCCACCGAGGATGCCCCCGACGGTATTCGACGCCATCTGCGGGGTGGCTGGTTCGGAGGGCGCGAGCCCGAGATCGGTGAGGAACTCGAGGCCTTCAACAAGAACGCGGCCCGCTGATCCGACCTCGGTCAGGCGCTCGCGTCCCAATGGCGCCAGCTGCGGATGTCGATGGCGATGACCGAGCCCGTGGGCCGCATCGTCTCGTACTGCGGGTATTTGGAGACGAGGGCGTCGATCGCAGCTGAATGCTCGGTTCCGGAGTCGACGACGCGTGCCGCGCCGTCGACTCGGATCCACCACAGCTGGGTCCAGTCCTCGTCGAACTGGTCGACCAACAAGCTCGCTCGGGGTTGGGCTCGGATGTTGTCGAGGCGGCGCAGCGCCATCGTCGACTTGGGTTTTCCGTCGACGGCGGAGTAGATCGTTTCGTCGATCAGGACGAAACAACAGGGGACCAGATGGGGTTCGTTGCGTTCGGTGACCGTGCCCAGGGTGCCCGACCTGGCGGCGGCAAGGCGCTGCTCGGCGGTCATCGAGCCCTTTCGGGCGGGGCCGGATCATCGATGGAGGGAACGATCACCACCGGGACCTGGGCCATCTTCGCCGTCTGGCTGCTCGTGCTCCCCAGATCCGTGGCTCCGCCGGCACCTCGACTGCCGACGATGATGACGTCGCCCGGATCCGTCGCGGTTCGCAGCAGGGCCGAGACGGGGTTGCCGTCCACCAGCCGGTACTCGGGAGACAGGCCGGTCAACGGTTCGGACCAGGCACCTTTCAGTTCGTTCAAGATCTCGACCCGGTGCTGATGCGACGGCACCGGTTCCCGTTCGCTCGGAACCCGGTCGAGGAGCCCGACCGCGTGGAGCGCAAGGACGGATGCCCCACACCGGGTCGCCAGTTCAGCGGCGAACGTGGCGGCAGTTCGGCTGCCGTGCGAACCATCGAGGCCGATGACGAGACGACTGATCATGGCTCAGGACTCCAGGGCGCGAGCCCGAAAGCGGGCTGCGATGATGACGTCGTCGCGACCTGGGCCGCCGCTCGAAGGAGCTTCGGTCTCATGATCGACTCCGGCCACTGCGGCGATCGTTGCGGTGACCGACGACGTGAGGGCCTCGAGGTCGTAGCCGCCCTCGAGTAGGAACACCGTCCGGCCCGAGGCCGGGGCCAGCGATCGGACCCTCGTTGCCAGCAGTCCATAGTCGCCGGCCGTCCAGGCCAGACCGGCCAGCGGGTCGGCACGGTGGGCGTCGTAGCCGGCCGAGACCAGGATCCAGTCCGGCGCGAAGGCCTCGATGGCGGGCCCGATGATCGTGTCGAATGCAGCCAGGGAGTGATCTCCTGTTGCCCCGGCGGGAAGCGGTACGTTCACCGTCAGCCCGGCTGCGCCCGATGCGCCGACCTCCGAAGCTCGACCGGTGCCTGGATAGGCGGGTGACTCGTGAATGGAGGCGTACAGGACGCGGTCGTCGTCCCAGAAGATGTCCTGGGTCCCGTTGCCGTGGTGGACGTCCCAATCGAGGATGGCCACTCGCTGACCGCGAGCAGTCAGCGCGCGGGCCGCGACGGCCACGTTGTTGATCAGGCAGAAGCCCATCGCCTGGGTCGCAGTGGCGTGATGACCCGGTGGTCGGATGGCCACGAACGCGGCATCGGCTTCACCCCGGTCCAGTGCATCGATGGCGGCCAATCCGGACCCGGCAGCCCAACGGGCCGTCTCCCATGATCCGATCGATGTCTGTGTGTCGGGATCCAGTTCGCCCCGGCCGCTGGTGATGAACTGCTCCAGACCCGCCAGGTAGCTCGCGTCGTGGGCCAGGGCCAGGTCGTCGATCGTGGCCTGGCGTGGTTCGGCCATCTCGATCACTTCGTGCACGGCCGGGTCCGCGATGGCGACCTGGACTGCCGGGAGACGAGAAGATCGTTCGGGATGCCAGGCACCCGTGTCGTGGTGGTCGACATCCAGCATCGACGTGAAGAGAACCGGGGCAGCCATGGCGAGATCGATCCTATCGGACCGCGACAGGTCGCCCGAAGGGACCAAGGACCCTGCTGGTTCCAGAGCGTCGACAATTACGGTGACTCAATTGGCCGACTAGGTTGAGGCCGTGGCCGGTCGAACCGATGGACACGAACTGATGGAGGAGACGATATGAGCAAGACAAACCCGAAAGAAGCCCGGATCCAGGCGATTCCCATGTTCGCCGATGCCGACCGCAAGGCGCTGGAGCGACTTGTCGAACCAGCCGACGAGGTCACGGTGCCAGCGGGCCATGTGTTGACCCAACAGGGTCAGCACCATCACGAACTGTTCATCATCGAATCGGGAACCGCCGAGGTCGTGGTCGACGGCAAGACGGTGGCGGACATCCCGGCCGGTCAGATGATCGGTGAGCTCAGTCTCTTCGATCGAGGTTCGGCTTCGGCCACGGTGCGAGCAGCCACCGAGATGACGCTCATGGTGCTGCCGTACAACCGTGTCGATCAGATCATGGACGACAATCCGACGATGGTTCGGGCCGTGGCCGCCGAGCTGGCAGCCCGGCTTCGGGCCATGGACGCTCGGGCTCACTGATCTCTCCTGGTCCAGATGTCGCACCATCGAGATCGCATCGAGGCCTACTTCGCGTCATGTGGTGAGGGGACCGCCGAGGAGATCGCGGCCCACTTCACGCCAGACGCCGTCATCTACGACACCAATATCAAACCAATGGTGGGCGCCTCCGTCATCGGCGCGTCGTGGGTCAAGGTCCGCGATCGTTGGGGCGGGGCCCGCTGGATCGTGGATACCTGTGTGAGCGATGGCGATGCCGCAGCCATCGAATGGTCCATGACGGGCACCGACCCCGGGTCGGGAGGCCCGTTCGTGTTCCGAGGTTCGGAACACTACCGAATGGTCGACGGCCGGATCGCTGAGATCCGTCAGTATTGGACGTTCGATCCCGACCGCCTCGACACCGGCCTGCTGGGCTGGGATTACACCGGTTGACCGGTTCATCCGGACCGTGAACCGATCATCCGGCCTCGACGGCCGACGATCCGTCTGGCCGGCACCTAGTCCGTGGCAGGAAAGAGATCGTGTAGGTTGTACAGATCGATGGTGTTCCCACCGAGAATCTTGCGTCGGGTCTCGGCTGACAGGTCCTTGGTCTGCTCGGCCAGCATGCCCTGGCTGAAGGGCCAGGTCGAGTCGCTGTGGGGATAGTCGTTGGCCCACAGCAGGTGATCGACGTCGATGAGTCCGGCCTCGGCCATGCGAAAGGCTGACCAGTCGTCCTGGAAGGTCACGTACACGTGGTCGGTGAAGTACTCGCTCGGCTTGCGTTGCAGCTCGGGCGAAGTCAGCCAGTTGCGATGCCGGTTGTAGGCATGATCCATGCGGTACATGTAGTGGGGCACCCAGCCTGCGTCCGCCTCCACGCACACCATCTTCAACTCGGGGTGGCGGTCGAACACGCCGCCGAACACGAAGGTGCCGATCAGGTCCTGATTGCCGCGAATGATCGACATGAAGCTGTTCAGCTTCGGTCCCCGGGGACGGTAGGACTTGCCGGTCAGGATGTGGAACGACAGCACCAGGCCGAGGTCGAGCGAGGCTTCGAAGAACTCACCCCACATGCGGTCGTCGTAGTCGCCGGTGTGGGTGTTCTCGTCCGCAGTCCCCGGGATACCGGGCAGCATCACGCCCCGGAGGCCGGCCGCCTTGATGGTCTCGAGGTCGGCGATGCCTTCCTCCGGTGTGCGGAGGGCGGTCTGGCCGCAGCCGTAGAGGCGCTCGGGTGCGGTGGCGCAGTACTCGGCGATCCAACGGTTGTAGGCGTCGAACATCGCCTTCTTCAGATCGAGATCGTCGTGGTTGCAAAGCAGCATCCCTA
>CALACD010000386.1 GCA_937890445.1 uncultured Acidimicrobiia bacterium
GCCTGCAGCGATGATCCCGGGCTCGACGCCATCCGCGACAGCGGCGTTCCACAGGCGGGCTCCGTCCAGATGAAGGGCGAGACCATGGCTGCGGGCCCGACGTTGGGCCTCGTCCACATAGCTCTGGGGGAGCGGTTGCCCGTCCTTGGTGTTCTCGAGGGCCAGCAGCCGGGCTTGGGCGAAATGCTGGTCGTCGGGCTTGATGTAGCTGAACAGGAGATCGAGATCGAAGGTTCCGTCCGGCAGCATCTCGACCGGCTGGGGTTGTATCCCGCCCAGGACAGCGGCGCCGCCGGCCTCGTATCGGTAGGTATGGGCCGACTGTCCGACGAGGTATTCGTCGCCTCGCTGACAGTGGGTGAGGAGGGCGCAGAGGTTGGCCTGGGTGCCGCTGGTGGCAAACATCGCTGCCTCGAATCCGAGCAGCGCCGCCACGCGGTCCTGTAGTTCGTTGACGGTCGGGTCGTCGCCGAAGACGTCATCGCCGACCGGTGCGGCGGCCATGACCGACCTCATCGCGTCGGTCGGTCGAGACACGGTGTCGCTGCGAAGGTCGATCACGGAAGGCGACTCATGGAGCGTACGTGACGAGGATTCGCTCGGCGGTCGAGGCGCTGATGCCGACGACGCGTCCGGCCACGTCGACGGTGGTGGTGCCGTCGGGTGAGGAGTTCACCACGGTGGCTCTGACACCGGGCTGCAGCCGATTCTCCTCGAGGAACTCGAGGAGTCCCGGCTCGAACTCGAGAGACTCGGGGATGCGGGTGACGGTGACTTCGGCGCCGACGTCGACGGCTGCGAGGGCAACCAGGTCCGGCTCGACGTAGGTGGACCCTGGTATGGGGTTCCCGTGGGGGCAGGTGGTGGGATGATCGAGGCGGTCGATGATGGCGGTCTCGACCACGGGGCTGATCACGTGCTCCCATTTGCCGGCTTCGTGATGAGCTTCGGCCCACGACAGTCCGAGGATGTCGGTGAGGAACCGCTCGGCCAGTCGGTGGCGGCGAACCATCGTGTGAGCCAGAGACAATCCGCCTGGTGTCAGTGAGATGACACTGCCGGAGAACTCGACCAGGCCCTCATCGGTCATCCGGCGGATCATCTCCGACACTGCAGGTCGTGTCACGGCCAATCGTTCGGCGATTCGGGCCTGGATGACCTTCGTGCCATCCTCGGCCAGTTCGAAGATGGTCTCGCAGTACTCCTCGAACGCCGGGTGATGCTCCGGTGAGGTGTAAGGGGCCATGGTCATCACTGTAGTCCGACCGACGCTTGCCCGACGGTGCCGGGGTGTTGCCGGCTACGAGGGGAGCTCGGGCGGACCGAGCGCGGCCAGGAAGCCGGAGTACCTGGGCTGGTCGATGGCGACCTGGTTGACCACGGTGGCTCGGAGATGATCGGCCAGTCCTGGTGTGTCCAAGGCCATGGATCCGTCCCGCAAGGCACGGCTCAGTCGGCGACGGAGGGCGTCGAGAGAGGCTCCCGGTGTACCGAGGAGTTCGGTCAGACGTCGTTGCTCGGCGTCCAGATGGGCGGGGCCGATCCGGAGCTCGCGCAGCACGATGTCGAGCGAGTTCGAGGCGACCAGGGACATGAAATTGGTGCGACCCTCGGTTGCGTCGCGAACCTCGGTCCGCAGGAAGTCGCGCACGCTCTCGATGAGCTCATCGATCGAAGGCATGTCGAGGGTCGACCTGGCATCGCCCGTTTCCACCAAGTCGACAGGACCGGGAATGATGAGGTTCACGCAGTCGACCTGGCACTCCGAGGAGCGGCGAGCGATACCCGGCCGTTCGACCGTCCGGTCCGGGCCGTTCCGATAGTGCTCGGCCATCTTGAGACATCCGACGGCCCACCAGTACGAGCCGAACACCTCCCAGAACTTGACGTGCTCGGGGTCGACATCGATGCCCGACTCCTCGGCGTAGCCGGCCAGCAGGTCGTCCAGCTCACCGAATCCTCCGACAGCCAGGTGGCGTTGCCCGAAGCGCCACGAGTTCGTGCATATCCAGCCCAGATCACGGATGGGGTCGCCCAGGTGGCAAACCTCCCAGTCGAGCACGGCGACGACGCCATCGGGCGTGATCATCAGATTGCCGTTGCGGAAGTCGTTGTGGACCAGTCGGGGCTCGGTTTCGGGTGGCAGATGGTCGAGCAGCCAGCGGGCCGTGAAGTCGATCATCGGTTGGGGGGTGTCGAACTCCTGGTACTGCTCCCACATCCGGCGGACGAAGGCCTCGGTCGACAAGACGGTCAGATGTTCGGCCAGACCGGTCGCCACCGGATCGATGGCGTGGATGCGGGCCAGTATCTGCCCGCATTGGCGGGCCAGATGGGGACGGATCTGGTCCAGATCGGGCGCCCGCAGGACACGGGCCCCCAGGGTGTGGCCCTCGAGCCATTCCATGATGAAGCCGTTCCCGATGCCGTCATCCGGCGTGAGGACGTGGAAGACCTCGGGTTCGGGGACGCCGGCGGCTCGAGCCACCTGCATCAGGGTGGCCTCCACGGCCAGGCCGGGCCGGGTTTCATCGGGGTTCTCGTAGACGCCGCCGGCGGCCCGACGCATGGCCAGGAGCTCCTCGGACCCGTGCACCATGGCTGCGATTCGGTACGTCTCCTGACTGGCGCCGCCCGACAGTCGCTCGACGGCAAGCAGATGCTCGAATCCCTCGATGTTGCGTTCGAGGATCCCGGCCACCAGTGTCTCGAAGTCCGGCTCGTCGTGCTCGCTCTGTTCGGTGCCAACCATCAGCGTCTGAATAGCACAGGACGATGCTGAGCTTCCCCTCCGGGACGCTCGATCGTCGAAGAGCCGGGTCTGTCGGAAGACGGACGGGGTCCGGCCCTTCCTCCGAGAGGGTCGGAGCGGCAATACTGCCGGCATGACCGAAGACGGCACGAACGACACTGCCAAGCCTGACACTGCCAAGCCCGACACTGCCACGACTCCTGGGGCCCCGGTGTCGGTCACTCGCGACGCGTGGGGCATCGGCCATGCCACTGCCTCCTCACTCGACGATGCGTTCTGGGTCCAGGGCTGGCTGGCGGCATCCGACCGGATCTGGCAGATGGAATGGGATCGCCGCCGTGCGCTGGGGCGATGGGCCGAGGTCGTTGGGCCCCCCGGTCTTCGTGAGGACCGCTTCTTCCGTCGCCTCGGGCTGGCAGAACGGTGCCGGGCCGACTGGCAACAGCTGGAGGAAGGGACCCGGCGAATGACCGAGCGTTACGCAGCCGGGGTCACTGCATGGCTGGCGACCAACACCGATTCGTTGCCCGCCGAGTTCGACTCCCACCCAGCGCCTCCGGCACCGTGGGAGCCGTGGCACTGCGTACTCGTCTACAAGATGCGACACCTCTTCATGGGTACCTTCCACCGCAAACTGTGGCGTAGCGCCGTCCTGTTGGCGGCCGGGCCCGAGGCGACCCGTGTGATGCGGGGGGATCCGTCGGCCGCGGCCGCCATCGTGCCCGGCCCCGGGTCGTTGCCGTCGCCCGATCTCCTGAGTGATGTAGCCGAGATCCTGCGGAGATCGGCGGTGGATCTGGCCGCGATCGAAGACACCGACGGTGGATCGAACTCGTGGGCCATCCACGGTTCACGCACGGCCAGTGGGCTCCCCATCCTCGCCGGGGATCCCCACCGAGGCATCGAGTTCCCGAACGTCTATCACCAATGCCACATCGCCTGTCCCGAGTTCGACGTGATCGGCCTGGCCTTTCCCGGTGTCCCCGGGTTCCCCCACTTCGGCCACAACGCCCAGGTCGCGTGGTGCATCACGCACGGCATGGCCGACGACACCGACGTGTTCCTGGAGACGGGGCCCATCGAGTGGTCGGAGGAGACCATCGAGGTGGCCGGCGCCGAGTCGGAGACCGTTGCCGTCGGCTCGACACCACGGGGCCCGATCGTGTTGGGTGAAGCTGGCAGCGCCCTGTCGATGATGTGGACGGGGTTCCACGAAGTCGACAGCACCTTCGATGCGTTGCTGCCGATGCTGATGGCCGATTGTTGTGCTTCGGCCGAGGAAGCCGCTCGGGCCTGGGTGTTGCCGGTCAACAATCTGCTGACCGCAGACGTGCACGGCGACATCTCCTACAAGGTTCGAGGTCGCATGGTCGAACGTCCGGTCGCCAACCGCTGGACGGCGGTTCCCGGTGATGCCGCACACGGCTGGTCGGGCCTGGAGTCGGTCGGGTTCGATGATCTGCCGGGATGGACGAACCCCGAGCGCGGCTTCCTGGTCACGGCCAACAACCGCATCGCCGATGCGGGACCGTACTTCTCGCTCGACTTCGCCGGTCCGGCCCGTCACGACCGCATCGTGGAGTTGCTGACCGACCGCTCGGGCATGACGGTGGACGACATGCCACCGATCCACCGTGACGTACGGTCCTCGATCGCGCCGCCGATCGTTGCGCTTCTTCGCCAGTGCGAGCCTGCCACCGAACTCGGTCGACGGGCCGTTGGGTTGCTGGCCGATTGGGATCACCAGATGTCGGGGGACTCGGCGGCCGCCGCCTTCTACGGTGCGGTTCGCCGCCACTGGAGCCTCGAGGTAGGAGCCCGGTTCGGTGTGACGTCACCCACGTTCGGCAGCGCCGGCTGGCCCGAGGCGGTCGCCGCCTCGCGGATGCTGCACGACGCTGCCGTGCACCTCCTGATCGGCGACGGATGGTCCCTGCTCCCTGGTGTCGATCATCTCGGCGACCTCTTCGCCCTCCTGGCAAGCACCGTCGATGCTGCGAGCGCCGAGCTGGCCCAGATCCTGGGCGACGATCCACACCTTTGGCGATGGGACGCGCTGCACGTCATGTCGTCGCCCCACCCACTTGCGACGGCGCTGCCCGACCGAGCTGGTCTCCACCCGCCCGTCGACGGATGTCCCGGCGACGGTGACACCGTTCGGGCCGGAGCGGTCGCTCCGGCCCGGGGCGACCTCGCCACGTTCGGCTCGGTTGCCCGGTACGCCTTCGATCTGGCCGACTGGGATCGGTCCGGTTGGGTCGTTCCCCACGGCGTCAGCGGCGTCCGCAACGGCGGCCACGACCTCGACCAGCGTGACGCATGGCTGGCCGCGGAGTTGGTACCGATGTGGTTCACCGCCGAGGCCGTGGCTGCGAACGGGGTCGAAACCTTCCAGCTGTAGGCCTCAGGCCGTCGGCTCGGCCTTACCGAAGCCGCGCATGGTGTCGCCGATGCTGGTGGCGACCGACGCAATGGGGGAGCGGCCCTCCAGCAGACGGGGAGCGATCTGCTGCAGCCCTTCGACCGTCCATCGTCCGTCGGCCGCGATCACGTCGTTCTCCTTGTCGAGTGACCATCCGCCGTAGAGGCCGACCTCGTTGCCGCCCACATGGAACACCCCGCCGTTGAACGGGCAATCGGCCGTCGAGAGGTAGGCGACCAGAGGAGAGATGTTGGCCGGGTCCCAGATGTCGAAATCGCCAGCGTTCTCGGGGGGTGCAACGGCGTCCTCCATGCCCGGGGTCTGCAACGTGAGGCGGGTGCGGGCCAGCGGGGCGAGGCAGTTGGACCGCACCCCGTACCGGGTGAGTTCACCGGCCGAGACCAGTGTCATGGCTGCGATGCCGGCCTTGGCCGCGGCGTAGTTGAACTGGCCGAGGTTGCCCAGCATTGCACCCGACGCCGTGTTGACGATGGCGGCATTGACTTCCTTGCCCGACTTCACCTGCTCGCGCCAGTAGGCGGCTGCCCAGTGCGTCGGAACGAAATGTCCCTTCATGTGGACCGCGATGACCGCGTC
>CALACD010000387.1 GCA_937890445.1 uncultured Acidimicrobiia bacterium
GGAGCTACACGGGCTCGTGAACAACGCAGCCGCCTTCCCGACGCTGACTGGGGCCGAGGTCGAACGAATCGAATCGTTCGGCCGACGAGAACGAGTGGCCGCCGGCACCTTGCTCTTCGAAGAGGTCCAGGTCGAGTACGACTTCATACTGATCATCGAGGGCGAGGTCGAGGTCCTTGCTCGCGACGGCGCAGCTTCCAACGCCGAAGTGGTGGCGACCCACGGCCCCGGACGGTTCCTCGGCGAGCTGAGCCTCATCACCGGGCCGCGCACGAGCCTGGCTGGCCGTGCAACGGTCGATGCAACCATCGTGCGTCTCGACCAGGCAGCATTCCGTCGGCTCATGGCCGACGAGCCCGACCTCTCCGACCTGATCTTCACTGCGTACCTCGCCCGTCGTGACATTCTGCGCAGTGGGGCCGGAGCTACGACCCTCAAGATCTACGGCTCGAGATTCTCGCCGCAGGCCCTCGCCATCGGCCAGTACGTTCGACGCCAACGCCTGCCGTTCCAATGGTTCGACCTGGACAGCGACAAACTCGACCCCGAGGTCGAGCTCGCGGCCCACGGAGCGACGGTGGCGGATGCACCCGTGGTGGTGACGCCGAACAGGGTGTTGCGCAACCCTTCCACCCGCGAACTGGCGGACCACCTCGGCCTCACCCATCGAAGCGGATCCGGAGAGGTGTTCGATGTCGTCGTGATCGGTGGCGGACCTGCCGGCCTTGCCGCGTCCGTCTACGGAGCGTCGGAAGGTCTGTCGACCCTTCTCGTCGACGCCGTTGGCGTTGGTGGCCAAGCAGGCACGTCATCGCGCATCGAGAACTATGTCGGCTTCCCGATGGGAATCTCTGGTGGCGACCTCGTGGAACGAGCTGCGATCCAGGCCCAGCGCCTCGGTGCTCGGATCAGCACTCCGAGCCGGGTGACCGGACTCGCCACGACGGGCGATCACACCGAGGTCACTCTGGATGAAGGAGAGGCGATCTGGGCTCGCAGTGTGGTTCTGGCCATGGGCGTGAAGTACCGACGGCTTCCCATCGAGAATCTCGAGTCATTCGAGGGTGCAGGCGTCTACTACGCAGCGACCGAGATGGAAGCACACGTCTGTGGCGGCAACCCGGTCACGGTGGTCGGCGGCGGGAACTCGGCAGGTCAGGCAGCGATCTTCATGGCCCAGCAAGGATCCCATGTCCGCATCGTCATCCGGGGCGACGATCTTGCCGCAAGGATGTCTCGCTATCTCGTTGCCAGGATCGACGCTGCCGCCGACATCGAGGTCGAGACCGGGGCCAGGGTGGTCGGTGTCTTCGGCGGCATCCATCTGCAGCAGATCGACCTCGAACGGTCAGACGGAACCGTGACACGGCAAGAGTGCGTCGGCTTGTTCTCCTTCATCGGTGCAGAGCCGGGAACCGACTGGCTTCCCAACGAGCTCGAGCTCGACGCCAAGGGATTCATCCTCACCGACCGAGATCTCGCGTCGACACGAGCATCACTCGCACACCCGGTGCCACGCCCGTTCGAGACTTCGATGCCCGGAGTGTTCGCAGCCGGCGACATCCGCGTCGGATCGATGAAGCGAGTTGCCGCCGCGGTCGGCGAAGGTTCTAGCGTCATCCGCTCAGTGCACGATCACCTCGGACGAGCCCCAACCGAGGTCGGGAGATCATGAGCGACGAGCTCCCCCTCGACACTGCCTCGCCGATGGCGGGCAGGACCACCTCGGGACGGTGACGGCGAACCGTGGCCCACAACGCAGCGATCGACGCAGCCCAACCACCAGACGCTCAGGCGTTCGGATGGCGGTCGGACGGCGATCGGCCGAGCTTCAGCCTTGTTGGTTGCCGGGGAGCATGTAGTACCAGGTGTTGCGATCCTCGCCCGCAGCCTCGAGGGCGAGCGCGGCAGCACGGATGATGGGTCCGGTCTGGGTTTGTTGGTAGAACCAGGATTCGAGCTGCCGAGCGGCGGGAACGTGGTCGGAGAGGGCAAGCCCCGCTTCTTCGTAGTAGGCACGGATGTCTTGACCAGCGGCCCGCACCGTGTCGGAGTCGAAACCCGCAGCCTCCATGCTGGCGGTGTCGGCAAGGGTGACGAACTTGAGAATGACATCGCCGATCTGGTCGGGGTCGGCCACCCGCCCGACGGCGGTACGACCACCCGATCGTTCGAGTTGCCGGTTGTAGGCCGACCGCAAACCCTGCGCCTCGTCGACGGCCGGATGAAGGGCCGGGTCGTGCCGGGGCGGCAGCGTGCACGTTGCCGCTTGGTCGGCCTCGTCGTCGATGATCTCGGGGTGGTCTTCGATGACCGGAACGTCGGTCCGTTCGAGGAGCGAAAAGGCCCGACGGATCACATCGAGCTGGAACTCGACGTCGCCGGGCTTGCCAAGTGGTCGACCGAGCGGGAACTCACCGTGCAGGAACCGGGGGGCCCTGATGTTCTCGGCCTGTCGGCGAACGAGGGACAAGCCGACCGTTGCGATGCCGGCTTCTTCGAGGATTCGTGCGAGCACACCCACGGTGCGCGTGCAGAAGGGTCATATGGGAGTCAGCAGAACGACGTCGACGTCGTCGTCGAGCAACACCTGGGCAGCGGCCGGTCCGCTGTCGAGCAGGATGGTCGAGAACGTGGCATCGAACTGGGCGCCCATGAACGAGATGTGCTGGTTGGCCACGCTGCCGATCTCACCAGCGGCCGCCATTTCCTCCAGACGATCCACGGGGTAGACGACGTTGATGTCGGCCGCGAACCCGGTTCGATCGAAGTTCGGCGAGAAGTGCGAGAGCTGAACATCTCTCGCCCCACCGGGCAACACCGTGAACGAGCCATCGGTCGGCTGCCACAGCCGAACATCCCCGGCGGCCCGAAGCCCGGCGGTGGTCACGAGCGCAACCCGGGCCTCGGCAAGTGGCGGTGCCTCGGTCAGGGGAATGGAGGCGAACTCGGGTGTCGGAATGTCGCCAACCCGATCACGAATCGAACCGTCAGAAGCCATTCCCGCAAGCTAGTTGAGTGATCATCTAGTTGCAACGCAGAGCAAGGCCGCACCGTAGAGTGACCTCGTGGGATCGCAGGAGAACGAAACTGAATCGACGGACCGAGGCCGGGACAGCGCCGAACGGCTCCTCGATGCTGCCGACACCCTGATGTACGCCCGTGGTTACCACGATGTCGGCGTCGCGGAACTGTGCCGCGAAGCTGGCGTGCGACCGGGGAGCTTCTACTACTACTTCCCGTCGAAGGAAGCGCTCGCCGCCGCGATGCTCGAGCGATCCTGGATCCGGACCGAACAGCGGATCTTCTCCCCTGCCTTCGACGATCACGATCTCGATGTGCTCGAGGCCATCGAGCGCTACGCCGAGCTGCTGGAAGGAAACCTCCGCACCCTGAAGAACCAATCCGGGGTCACCGTCGGCTGCCGGTTCGGGAACTTTGCGACCGAGACCGCACAACACTTGCCTTTGGTGAGGGACGTCACGCGAACGGTCTTCGAGAACATGACGACCTGGTTCGAACGACTCGTGGCACGAGGTCAACATCACGGCCGCATCGAACCCGACATCGATCCGAAGTCGGCCGCGATGTCGCTCTTGGCCCTAATGGAGGGCTTCATGGTGATCGCCAAAGCCACCGACGATCCTGCCACGATCCGCCGACTCGCCGAAGAGGCGCGCCGAGTTCTCGCCCTCCCCTACACCGGTCGGACGACACCGTCGGCATCGGGCCCGCTCGGCTGAATCATCTGCGGGCTCGCCATGGCCCAGGGCATGTAGCAATAACTACAATTGACCCTCAGGAGCGGCAGGAAACGCCCGGGTTGACCTCGGTCTGGGGGCGCACGTCGAGGGCTGGATTCCGGGCAAAGAAGCCGGCCGGCTCGAGGATGAAGCCTGTCCTCGCCGCAGGCATGACCGGCCAATCTTCGGGCCTGGCAACATGATTCGTCCCGCAGGTGAGCCACAGCACGATGTCGGTGTCGACGAGGTTTCGATCGTTGGCGATGTAGGAAGGGAGGCCAGCGCCTCCCGGGTGCTGATTGGGGAACGGCCCGGCCGCACGCATCTGGTCACCATCGTACGCGGTCACCCAGAGGTGATGCGAGGCGAAGGCGGCCCGAGCCGCCACCGGCGAACCCTCCGAAGCCAAGAGGATGGGACTGGCGTTGGGGACCACCTTGTACCCGACGGGCTGGCCGAGCGCGTTCTCGACCCCCCGGTTTCGCACGTACCAGGCCCGCCCAGCAACGGCCGAGCCGCGGCGCTGTCCTTCGGACTCCTTGGCGACGAGCGTGTGCTCGGTGATCAACGCCGTCCCCATCGGATTGTCGGGCCCGCTGGGAGCGGCAAGAAGATCGACCTCTTCGACGACGTTGTCCACACCGTCGACATCGAGGTCGAGGCGAAAGGAGAAGAGATGCTGATGGTGCGGCGCACTGAGTTCCGGCGAGATCTGCACCCCGTGAGCTGGTTCGACTCCGTCGTCGAGGGCGGTTGCCAGCACCACGCCCGACAGGAGCACCTCGACTTCGATCGAACCGTCCTGCGAGAACTTCCAGTAGAAGCCGTAGTCGTAGTTGCCGAGGTTCGTCCAGGAACTGACCACCAACCGTCGTCTGCGCCGCACTTCGGTCGTGTCCGTCGCGGCGTCGTAGTGACGCCACAGCACTCCGTTGTCTTCTTCGTGGATGCACACGGCATTGGCGATGGTGGCAACCGAACCATCCTCGGTGACCATGTGTTCGTCCAGGTAGTCGATGTGACCCAGACAGTCACAGCCCAGGGAGAGAGAGGTGGCGTTCTTGCCGAGCCCCACCTCCCCGGCATCGAACACGTGACGCCACAGATTCATGGGCGACGGGTCCCCGTAGGGGACGACCATCTCCGAAACGGAGGCTCGCCACGCCACCCGACGTCGACGACCGGTCTCGGGATCGTCATAGGTGATGTCCCTGAGCACCAGTCCCTCGAGTGGATGGAAGCCGACGCGAAGTTGCCACCCCTCCCAGCTCAGCTCGTTGCCTTCCAGTGTGTAGCTGGGCCCCTCTGACTGCTCGATCGTGAGAGGCCGAAGGGCGTCGCGAAGCCGACGGTCCGAGTCCACGATCGGAATCGGATCGGTGGGGACCGGAACCACCTCGCCGTCGATGATGTGCACCACTTCACCCGTGACCCGGTCGGCGATGACGACCAGGTTCTCGACTGGACGGGCCCACGCTGTGTCCTCGTCGTGTTCTCGAACGAAGAAGGTCACCCGTCCCAACCGACGCCGATCACCACCCCAGGCCGGATCACCGAACCCGAGCGGCCACGGTTCGAGGTGGAGCCTCGTCGAGCTGTCGATCCCGCGAAGCGCCAGCGCCGCAGCAACCTCCGGATTGTCGAGAACGCGGTCCGCTCCGGTCCATTCCTCGTAGCTGACCGATGCGTGGAGACCGTCGAGAGGAGTCACCATGGCAACCAATGCCTTCTCCAGGTCCACTTCGGCCGTGATGCTCGTTCCCGTCGTCTGGTCGATGACAACGACGTCGGCTCGCCGACCAACGGCGGCACCAGCGAGCAGAGCAGCCTTGTCCGGCTCGGCCAGTGCGATCCAAACGAATCGTGGATCGTCGCCGAGGCGGTGATCTGCTCGACACAACGACACGACGGTCGCGAGTTCGGTTGGGTCGAGTGGATCCAGCGGGTGAGCGAGGCTGGTCATTGGGCCCGTTGCATGAGCGCGAGCGCTTCGCCGACACACGACTCGACCATTTCGGCGCTCTCG
>CALACD010000388.1 GCA_937890445.1 uncultured Acidimicrobiia bacterium
GCATCAACCCCCTGTTCCTGACCATCAACGCCTCGCCCGAGGACCTTGCCGCCGACTACCTGGTACCGAATCTCCTCGACGCGATCGCACAGGGCGGCGTCGACCCACGACGTGTGTTCGTCGAGATCAGCGAACAGCTCGTGTCACCCGACGCTCGGGGGGTGATGGACAACATTCACACGCTCGAGCGGGCCGGTGTTCGCATGTTGCTGGACGATTTCGGCGAAGGCCAGACCTCGATCTCCTACATCCACGAGCTCCCGGTCGCCGGCATCAAGCTGGATCGCAAACTGGTGGTGAACGCAATCCGGTCGCAAACCGATCGGATCGTGATCGAATCGATCGTCGGCCTCTGTCGTCGACTGGAGCTGGTGGTCATCGCCGAAGGCGTCGAGACCGCCGAGCACCGCCAGGTGATCGAACAGATCGGCTGCGGCATGGCGCAGGGCTATCACCTGGCCACGCCACAGGACGGTGCCCACACCCGGGCGCTTCTGCGGGGCGAACGCATGGCGACCACGAATCACATCGCCGGGGGCCGGTCCTGACATGGCCAGACCACTGGACAGCACCGATGCCAACACCGCAACCGATGACGTGGCAGAACAAGCAACGGCCCGGATCGATCGGGCGGCTGCTCGGGCCTTCGCCGCGGCGGTGTCCGCCTTGATCATCTCGACCCTGGTCGTTTCCCAGTCGTCGGCTGCCATCAACCCGGACGGGACCGTGGCCGGCAACAGCTTCGCGTCGGGAACCGTGTCGCTGGTCGACGACGACCAGGGTCGATCGCTGGTGAACCTGGAGGACATGGCCCCCGGACGACCGATCGAAGAATGCATCTCGGTCGCCTACGAGGGAACCATCCTTCCCGTCGGCCTGACCCTCGACGCCCAGACGGTCGGCGATCTCGGCCCGTACCTGGACGTCGAGATCGAGAGCGGTGCCGGTGGCGGGTTCGGAGACTGCGAGGGGTTCACTCCCACCGAGCGGATCTTCGACGGCACGCTCGCACGACTCGACGACGCCGGTGTCATCGCACTCGGGTCCATCTACAACAGCGGCGAGGCCATCGTCTACCGCTTCCGGTTCGAGCTCCGAGACGAGAGCGAGGCCGTCGGCCGACAGTCGTCGCTCGACTTCGTGTGGGAGGCAACACCATGAGCGCCCGACGCCGACTCGTTCTGGTGGTGGCGATTCTGCTCGGAATCGCCGGTTCGGCCGGCCCGATCGCCATCGTGCTGGGCGCAGCCCGAGGCGAATCGGCCTTCGGCGACAGCGAGACGTTCGGGCTCAACCAAGTGTCCAGCGCCAGCGTTTCGATCGATGTCGGGGCCAACACCCTTCCCATCGACACCTCGCGCCTGGCGCCGGGAGACCGTGTCACCGGTCAGATCTCGTTCGAGAACGACGGCACCCTCCCGTTGCGCTATGCGCTGATCGCCGAGTTCGGCGACAGCACCGGCGTGTCGTTGCTGGACGTCCTGGAGTGGCGGATCTGGCCGGTGCCCGACGGCGCGCCATGTTCGTCGACGCCGCGGTCATCCTCGTTGCTGTTCGCAGGAATCATGCGCGTCGAACAGGTGCTCGGCGATGCCCGGGTTGGAGCAGATCCGGGGGATCGTGTGCTGCTCGCCGGAGCGACGGACGTCTTGTGTGTCGACGTTCGAGTGCCCATCGAGATCGGTGATGGGTATCAGGCGGCCGATGCGGTCGTGCATCTGGTCGTCCAGGCCGAGCAAGCCCCCGGAGGAAGCCCGATGAACACCCGGGCGAAAGCCGAGAACGACCGAACCCTCGGCGACCAGTTCTTCCGTGGGCTGTACCTGACGTCCGCCCTGTTCGCGGTCTCGCTGATCGTGGCCGTCATCGGTCTCGGTGTCGGGCTCGCCCAGGGCTATCGGCCCGTGGTGCTCACCAGCGGAAGCATGGCACCCGTCGCCCCGACCGGCGCGCTGATCGTGGCCCAGCCCGTCGACCGGGTCGAGGTCGGCGACATCCTGGTGATGGCGAACGACGCTCGGGCCACCGTCACCCACCGGATCGTCGAGATCGAACGGGCGAGCAATGGTCAGGTCTACGCCGTCACCCGCGGTGATGCCAACGAAGAAGTCGACCCCACCCCCTATCCACTCGACGGACCACAACTGATCGAGCGTTGGACCCTCCCCGGGTTCGGTGCTGCACTGCTCTGGCTCGGCTCCCCGCTGATGGGTCTGGTGGTCATCGGCGGCGCGGTGCTGGCGCTGACGCTCTCGGCGATCTCCTACATCTGGTCGTCCGCCACGCCCACCGCCCCCACCGCCGCCACGTCGACCGCCGCTACTGGCGTGACCGGCACCGCGACTGGCATGACCGGCACCGCGACTGCGGCCGGCACCGGCACTCGTCCTTCGTCCCGAAAGGGCTCGTCACCGGGTCAGAAGCGTTTCGCCATGGCCATCGGGCTCTCGGTGTTGTTCGGCTTCACCGGGGTCGCCTGGTCGCTCTACCTCGGCGCAGACACTGTCCCGGGCAACGCGTTCTCCACCGCAGCGTGCTTCGATGCCCGCGTCGACAACGTCCAATCCGGCCAGGTCCTCAGCACGAGCAACGGCTCGACCAGTGTCACCATCGCCGCCGTCGACCCCGCGGCCTCGTTCGTCACCTACTCGGTCCGCAGCAACGCTTCGAAGCCCGGCGACTCGGTCGTCCTGGCCGATCTGAGCGGTCCGACGACGATCGACTTCCTCCGCCAGACCAGCACGCCCGGGCCCGGGCCGGTGGTGATCGAATGGTCGGTGATCGAGTACGCCTGCGGGGTCACGGTGCAGCGTGCTCGCGTTCCTGGCAATGGCAACGGCACGCAGACCGTCGATGTCCCGGTGAATCCGGTCGATCCCAATCGCAGCTTCGTCCTCGGCGGCACGATTCCGGTGCCGACACAGACCGCCTTCGACAACGACGACCAATCGATCGTCGAGCTGGTGAACGGCGACACCGTACGGTTCCGGCTTCCCCCTCCGTTCGACCATCAGGTGGCGCGAACGCTCGGGTTCCAGCTGGTGACGTTCACCGATCCGGGTGACGCCCGGAGTCAGGTCGTGTCGACCACGCTCGGCGCCGGGGCCGCCGTCGACACCATCACCCTCGGTCAACCCGTCGACCCGGCTGCGACCATGCTCATCGCGACCGCGGCCTCGCCGAATGCCGGCGGCAGCATGGGCGACAGGACGGTGCGGGTTCGTCTCGTCGACCCGACCACGGTCGAGGTGCAACGCGCCATCAACACCGGCACCGTCGAGGTGAACGTACAGGTCGTCGAACTGCTGGAAGGAACGACCGTGCAGCACGGCATCGTCGACCTGACGCCGACCCAGACCTCGACCACCGTGGCCGTGAACCCGGTGGACACGAAACGCACGACCGTGGGTTCGACCGTGCTGATCGGCGGGGCTGCCAGCGGTGGATCGACCGACGAAGCCGCCTCGGGTGAAGTGGGCGAGGCACTGGTCACCGTCGATCTCCTCGATGCAGCCACCATCGTGATCGAGCGGGCGGCCGTCGACTCGCTGGCCTCGTTCGCCTGGCAGGCGATCACCTGGGGCGGTCCCAGCTGGGCCGATCCGAGCTCACCGTTCCGGCAGCGAATCGACGTCGACGCTGCCACCGTCGATGTACCCAACGGGTACACGACCCGGGTCGATCTCGATCATCAGGCCCTGGTGGACTCGGGCTTGTCGCTCGCTTCGGGGGACGATCTTCGGTTGTGGAGGTTCGACGGGGCGGTCTGGACCGAGTTGGATCGGGTGCTCGACGAGGAGAGCAGTTGGAATGCACCGCTGTCGCAGTTCTGGTTCCGAACCCAGGAACCCGTGAGCGCCGGATCGACGATCTCCTACTGGCTCTACTTCGGGGATCCGACGCCGGCCCCGGCGCTGGAGGATCCCGCCAACGTGTGGTTGATCGACGAGGGTTTCGAGAGCGGCCTGGGCCTGTTCGAGGATCGGACCGAGGGGACGGCCTGGTACCGGGCCGACCCGTGGACCCGACGCATCGAACTCACCGTCGATGCAACGGCGGTCGGTACAACGCTGACCGATCAGCGGGTGTTGGTGCAGGTCACCGATGCCGACCTCGGAACGAACGCTGCCGCCAACGGTTCCGACATCGTCTTCACCGACGCCGGTGGGTCACGTCTGGCCCACGACATCGAGTCCTGGGTCCCCGGCACCGGCACGTTGAGAGCCTGGGTGTCGGTCCCCACCGTCGACAGCGCATCGGACACGACGCTGTACGTGTACTACGGGGCGGCCGACGCTCCTCGTCAAGCTCGTCCCCGCGACGTCTGGGCAGACCAGCGGGCGGTGTGGAACCTGGCTCGTGACCTACTCGGCCCCGCTCCGGCCCTGGACGACTCGGGACCCGAGAATTCCGATGGCATGGCCCTGGGCGACACCACGACCGTCTCGAGCCCCACCGGATTCGCGGCTCGGCTCGACGGCTCGGCCGACCGGCTCGAATCGGCTCCGCTGCGGTTGCCGGGCGGCTCGTTCACCGCCTCGGTCTGGTTCCGGGCCGACACCCTGACCAGCGACGCTGTGCTGTTGTCGCAGGGCGATCCGACGGTGTCCGGTGTCTTCGAGATCGGGGTCGACGCCACGACCACACCGGGCTCCCCCACGGGCTACGCCACCCTCCGGGTGGATGGCACACCGGTCCGGGTGACCGGGGGTGCCCTCTCTGCCGGCACCTGGCACCACCTCGGGGTGGTCTGGGACCAGACGACACTCGATCTCGTCGTCGACGGAACCCCGGTCGGCTCGGTTTCGGCCGCGGGTGCGCTCCCCGGGTCTCGGACGACGGCAGTGGTGCTCGGCGGGGATCCCGCCGGAGTCCGCACACTGGACGGCGACCTGGACCAGGTCCGGCTTCGTGACGGCGTCGTGTCCGTCGATCGACTCGCCTTCGAGGCTGCGAACCTGGCCAACCCGACAGCCACGGTCGCCGCGGCCGGCGCCACGTCCGGCACCTTCCGAGATC
Source organism: uncultured Acidimicrobiia bacterium (assembly GCA_937890445.1). Lineage (GTDB taxonomy): Bacteria > Actinomycetota > Acidimicrobiia > Acidimicrobiales > SZUA-35 > JAHECQ01. The sequence continues at coordinate 5,020 of CALACD010000388.1, forward strand.
AGGGTGACTGGCTGCGTCGCCGACCGATCACCGTCTCGTCCGATCTCGCCGATGCCGACATCACCGATTTCACCCTGCTGATCGAACTCGTCGACGCCGATCTCGGCGCCGGAGCCCAGGCCGACGGGGCCGATCTCGTGTTCACGGCCGGCGACGGCGTCACGCGGCTGGATCACTACATCGAACGGTGGGACAGCCCAACCGGAACGCTCACTGCCTGGGTCCGGCTTCCACTGCTGTCGAGTTCGATCGACACCGAGCTCTACCTCTACACCGGGAATCCATCGGCACAGGACCAGTCCGATCCGATCGGCGTGTGGGGCCCGGACGCCGACCTGATCCTCATGACCCCCTGAGTTTCGAGACGCCCTGAGTTTCGAGACGCCTTGAGTTTCGAGACGCCTTGAGTTTCGAGACGCCTTGAGTTTCGAGACGCCCGGGGTCTCGCGCATGAGCCGTTCGGCCCTTCCACCGAAAGAAGCGGCCCATGTTCCTCAAGCACCATCCCGACCGAACCGTTCACCGATACCAGTGCATCAGCGACATCACCTTGTCGACCAAGCGCTCACCCGAGGACTGACGATGACCGACACAGCGATGA
>CALACD010000389.1 GCA_937890445.1 uncultured Acidimicrobiia bacterium
ACGAGCGAGCTGGGTGTGCTGATCGCTGGAGAGGGTCGGAAGTTCGGCCTGCACCTTTTCGTCGCCAGTCAGCGCCCGGCGAAGGTGCACCCGAACGTGGTCTCGCAGTGCGACAACCTGATGCTGATGCGCATGAACGGCGCCGGTGATGTCGAGGATCTCGTAGCGACCTTCTCCCATGTGCCCGAGGCGATGATTCGCTCGGTCACCGGGTTCGGCCTCGGTCAGGCGTTGCTGGCCGGTCCCATCTCGCCGGTTCCGGTGTTCGTCCAGATCGGGCGTCGTCTCAGCCCCGAGGGTGGTGCCGATGTCCCCACGGCGTGGGCGGTGCCGCCGCTGGTCTGTGATTCGTAGGCTGCGGGCGCTGCGTTCGCGCGGGTCGCTCGAGGACGTGACGGCCGGGCTTGTGCTCGGCGTGCAGTCGGTTCCCGACGGCCTGGCCACCGGTCTGCTCGCCGGTGTGAACCCTGTGGCGGGCCTGTACGGCTACATGGCGGGTACTGCCACCGGGGCCCTGTTCACCAGTTCGGCCTTCATGGCGGTCCAGGGAACCGGCGCAATGGCGATGTTGATGGCGGACGTGCCGGCGATCACCGGCGCCGAGAATCAGTCGCGTGCCCTCGTGACGCTCGCGATGCTCACCGGTGCGGCGATGCTGATCGCCGGGATCCTGCGGCTGGGTTCGGTGCTGCGGTTCGTGTCCAACGCCGTGATGGTCGGATTCATCAACGCGGTCGGCGTCAACATCGTGCTCGGCCAGTTGGCCAATCTCACGGGCTACAGCGCTGAAGGCGCCAATCGCGTGGTGCGGGCGATCAACACGTTGCTCAGTCCGGGGCAGCTCGATGGTGCGACGGTGGGTGTCGGGTTGGCGACCATTGCGCTGATCATGCTCTTCGAACGTGTGGGCATCGGAGCGATCGGACTCGTCTTCGCGGTGGTGATCACGTCGGCCGTGGTCCCGATCGTCGGGTTGGACAGCGTCGCAACGCTCAGCGACCTGGGAATCGCACTCGACGCGCTACCCCGGCCGGAACTACCGCTGCTACGGCTCATCCCCGAGTTGATCCTGCCTGCGGCATCGCTCGCATTTCTCGGCCTCGTCCAGGGAGCGGGGATCTCGGCGAGCTTCACGAATCCCGATGGGTCGGTCCCGGATGCGTCGCGCGACTTCGTCGGTCAGGGCGCTGCCAATGTGGCGTCGGGGCTGCTGCAGGGCATGCCGGTGGGAGGGTCGGTGTCGGCGTCGTCGCTCAACAAGGCGGCGGGGGCCCGGTCACGGCTGTCGCTGCTGGTCACGTCTGCGGTGATGGCCGTGGTGATCGTCGCCTTCGGCGAAGCGGTCGGGCGTGTGGCGATGCCTGCACTCGCGGGCTTGCTGATCCTGATCGGTATCCGCACGGTGAAGCCGGCCGATCTGCGGTGGGTGTGGCGGACGGGGGTGGTGCAGAAGGTCACAGTGGGGATCACGTTCGTGCTCACGATGCTCATCCCGCTGCAGTACGCGGTGCTCGTCGGCGTGGGCCTGTCGATCGTGCTGCACGTGGTGCGCCAATCCCAGCAGATCACGGTGCGTCGTCAGGTGGTGCACGCAGCGGGCGAGATCGACGAGCTCGACCCGCCTGCGGAGCTCCCGGGCGGTGAGATCGTGGTGCTGCAGCCCTACGGCAGCCTTTTCTTCGCTGCGGCGCCCGTGTTCGAAGCGGCCCTGCCGGCCGTTGGGCCGATGTCGTCGGGCTCGGTCGTGATCCTGCGGCTACGGGGCCGGACCGACGTGGGAACCACATTCCTGGATGTCCTGGACCGCTACGCCAAGGCCCTGGTCGATGTCGGCAGCGCGCTCATGGTGGTGTCGGTCAGCGACCGGGTGCGCGAGCAGATGGACATCGCAGGCATCACCGCCGTGATCGGCGAGGACCGCGTCTACCCGGGCAACGACCGCCTCGGAGCGACCTTTGCCCAGGCCTATGCAGATGCCGTCGCCTGGGTGGGCTCGACCCGGTGACCTCCTGCGGTCACCCACGCCGCCGCCTCGCCGCCGACTTCGGCGACCTCGGGTGGGATGGATCCAGGTTCCCCTCCATAGACTGCGGTGTCGCTACGGCGAATCGCTGCTGGATGGACCTTCGGCACAGAAGAAGGAGCGTCGGAGGACGATGTCGCGTTGGCGGCTGATGCATCGCCGGGAGGCCGAACAGGACTGGGATCTTCTCCTCTGCGCATTCCCGGGCGTGACGATCTACCAGAGCTACGCGTGGGGTGAGTTCCATCGACGCAATGGATGGACCCCCCGCCACTGGGTCGCCGTCGACCAGAGCGGGACGCCGGTGGCGATGCTCCTGGGGATGGAGCGCCGGTATCTGAATGTCGCCGTGATCTTGTCCTACGGCGGCCCGACCGGCGATCTGGCGGCCTTCGGGGCCGAACTCCACGATGCGATCGTCGACGCACTCGGCGTGTCTCGCCTGTACTGCCGCTTTGCGTCCTCTCGCCCGTACTCGAGCCATGATGCGCTCGCCCTCTACAGCAACGGATGGAAGCGAGGGCCGCACGCGCCGCCAGGATTCAGTGGCTTGAGCATGACGCTGGACCTGGACAGGGATCTCGACGAAGTGCTCGCCGGACTCTCCAGGAACTGGAGACACAACCTGAAGAGAGCGTGGAAGCGCGATCTCAGGATCGAGCAGTGGCACGCCCCGGATCCGGCCGAAGTGCTCGAGCTCTACCGCAGGATGGAGGACTTCAAGGGGGTCCGGGCGGCGCTCCCGCAAGGCGAACTCGAACGCTTGATGACTGCGTTCGAGAAGCAGATCGCTCTCTATCGCTGCTTGGATCCCGATGGACGCACGGTCTCTCTGCGGGGGTGTCTGGTGTTCGATTCCTCCGGCATCGACATGTTCGCAGCGACCTCACCGGCGGGCAGGAAGAACTATTCCTCTTACGGGGTCTTCTGGGAGTTGATGCACGAGTGCGTGCGCAGGGGCGTGAAACACTACGACCTCAACGGCGTCGACCCGATCCGAAATCCCGGGGTGGCGAACTTCAAGAAGGGCACCGGGGCCGAGTTCGTCGAGTATCTGGGCTACTGGGATTGGGCGACCTCGGAACGGCTGCGACGCGGCGTCAACCTCGCGAGTCTCTCGCGTGACCGAAGCAGGGACTTCTTTGCGGAGGTCGGGGCACGCCGCACGCGTTGACGTACACCGTCGGGCTCACATCCAAACCGATCCTGCGTTGCTCGACAGGCTTTGGCCTGCGCATGGCCAACGGTGGCACCTACCCCTATGGCAGCAGGTTTTCGGCTCGCAGCGGCTCGTCGATGACTCCGTTGGCGACCAGCAGGTCGATGCTGGCCTGGAGCCGCACCGGATCGATGGAACCGAGCATCTCCTCGGCTCCTGGTTCACCGAACACCCAGGGCCGCATGGTGTCCAGGATTTCCTGCTGGATCGCGACGTTGCTCTCGTCGAGGTAGTGGTCGATGATCACGGCTGCGGCATCGCTCGTCGACTCGAACACGGCGCGCCATCCCGACCAGAGCACGTCGACGAAACGGTCGATGGCGTCCGGGTCGGCTTCGATGGTGGCGCGGCTGGTGGAGATCACCTGGCTGTAGACCTGATAGCCGACGTCTCGCGCCCACAGGACACGAAGGTCGACGCCGATGGCGCGCATCTCGGCCGGCTCGACCAGGCCATGACACTGGCAGACATCGATCGAGCCGGCGAGGAGCTGGTCGACCTTGTCGTATGGCACGTCGACGACGTTCGCATCTGCGGTGGTCAAGCCTGCGGATCGCAAGGCGAAGTCGAGACCGGTCACACCATCGACATGGACGCCGATGGTCTTGCCGGCGAAATCGGCGAACGTCTCGATGCCGGACTCCTGCGGGACCATCCAAGCAAGCGGGGAGCTGCGGAGCATCGAGCCGAGGATGACGATGTCGACGCCGGCGGCTGCGGCGCTGATGGCGAGATTGTCCTCCGACACCGCCACGTGGCCCAGGCGTGTGCCGACGTCTCGGACCGGATCGGTGGCGGGCTGCCAGGGAAGGATCGAGAGGTCGATGCCGGCGTCGGTGAACCAGCCGCGGTGGTCGGCAAGGAGCAGGCCGGCGAACTGGGCGTTCGGCTTCCAGTCGAGTTGCACGCTGATCATGGCAGCGTCACTTCCGCGACCGCTTGCTTCGGTTCGTTGTCGTAGATGCCGAGGCAGTGCTCGGCGATCGCCCGGCCGTTCGTCCACCAGATGTCGTGGCCTTCCCGGAAGGTCTCGAGCAGCTCGGCGAGC
>CALACD010000390.1 GCA_937890445.1 uncultured Acidimicrobiia bacterium
TCCCATCATCATTCGCGCCGTCAACAGCGACGACGTCATGACCGCTGATTGGTCGCGTCTGCCCTACGACTTGCTCGAGACCATGTCGAACCGGATCATCAACGAGGTGGACGGCGTCAACCGGGTGGCCTACGACATCACGTCGAAACCCCCGGGCACGATCGAGTGGGAGTGACGGTCGAAGGGGAGTGACGGTCGAAGGGGAGTGACGTCGGGCTGCGACGAGGCAGAACGACGTCAGCTTCCGGTGATGGCCAGGGAGATCATCCACAGACTGGTGCAGAGGAGCACCGCGAGGCCAGTGACGAGCCGCAGGCGGTGCTCGGTCCGCCACGCCACGTCGGCCGAATCGGAGAAGTGGGCATCGAGCGTCCGAATGCGGAGATCCCGGAGCAGGAACGGCAGGGTGAGCCCCAAGGCACAGGCCAGCGGTGCCACCGAGGTTCCGAACACGAAGACGAGGACCAACACGACGCTCAGCGAGTGGCTGTTGGTCATGGCCCACCGGTTGACCGCTCGCCCCAGCTGCCACCGTTCGAAGTCGAGCGCTTCTTCGGACGCCTGCTCGGTGCACGATTCGGCATCACCGAACCATCCCAGTCCGGCGTAGCTGGCGGCCAGGGTGTGCCAGGCAGCCGCGTTCTCGGGCTCGATCTCGAGCGCCCGTCGCGCCGCCCGGTCTGCGGCCTGGAAGTGGCCGGAGACGAGGTGCCCCGATGCCAGAGCGACCCATGAACTGGCCGACGAGGATGCTTCCAACCGGGCCCGTGATCGTTTCACCTCGCGCCGATTGCGGGCGTTGGTGGCGGCGACGATCATGAGCTCGTCGACCTCGAGATCGTCTTCGCGTAGGCGTCGAGCCGATTCGAGCACCCGGATCGCCGGGCGCCAGCGACGATCGGCGACCAGGGACCGTGCCTCGGCCATCAGGGCGGCCCCGGGCTCGTCGTGGGGATCCCTCACCGGGCCTCGGGCCGTCTTTGTTGCGCGGGTGATGGCGGTCACCCTTCCCGATCGGCAGTTCCCTTCGGTTCCTGAGTCGGAGGCGGTATCGGCCTCAGGCCTGAGGGCGGGGCTCCCGGGGCAGACCGAGTACTCGTTCCCCCATGATGTTGCGCAGGATCTGGGTCGTGCCACCCTGGATCGTGTAGCCGGGGGCATAGGTGATGGCCCGGCTGTAGCGGTTGACCAGCATGGTTTCGGGACCGACCGCACTCCCACACCAATTGGCCACCTCGACCTCGAACTCGGTGGCCAGGGTCTTGGTGATGGCCGACCAGCCGGTCGGGGCTTGGCCGAGAACCTCCCTCAGGATCATGTGACGGGCCACCCGATAGATGGTCTCGAACCTGGCGATGGCTTGGCGGTGCAGGGGGTCGCTGCCATCGACCCGGGCCAGCGTGTCGCGGTAGAGGGCGCGGTTGGAGACGAGACGGTCGATGCCACCTCGTTCGTGCTCCATCTGACGCATGACCTGCTTGAAACTCTGGTTCGGCTCGCCGATGAGATTCTCCACCGGGACGCGAACATCGTCGAAGTAGACCTCACAGAAGTGGCGGTTCTGCGTGATGTCGATGATCGGCTTGATGGTGATGCCCGTGGATGACATGTCGACGATGATGTCCGACAGTCCCTGGTGGGCGGGAGCTGTGGGGTCGGTGCGGCACACGAGATAGATGTAGGCGGCGTCCTCGGCACCGCTGGTCCAGATCTTCTGACCGTTGATCACGAACTCGTCACCATCACGAACCGCGGTGGTCCGAATGGCCGAGACGTCGGAACCGGCGTCGGGCTCGCTCATTCCAATGGCCCACATGTCCTCGCCGGTCAAGATTCCCGGCAGGTGTTTGGCCCGCTGGGCGTCGGTGCCGTACTGGAGCAGCGACGGTCCGATCTGGCGGTCGGCCATCCACGAACTGGCCATTGGCGCGCCTTCACCGATCAAGGCCTCGACGACCACGAAGCGTTCCAAAGGGGTGCGTCCGCCCCCGCCGTGTTCTTTGGGCCAGACCATGCCGAGCCAGCCCCGGGCCCCCAGCTCACGAGAGAACGAAGCGGATGTTCCGACGATCCAAGCGTCTTCCTTGACATCACGAAGCGCAGCGGCCCCCCGAGCGACCTCGAGGGCCTCTTGCTGTAGTTCGAGCACCGCGGTTGGCATGGCAAAATCCATGGAGGTGAACGCTACCGCGAGGACTGTGGCGACAAGAGATCGCTGATGCCCGTTCGCTGTCAGCCCTTACCCGTACCCTGTAGGAGTGAGTGACATTCTGGATGGACTCAATCCGGCACAGGCCGACGCCGTTTCCCACACCGGCGGCCCGTTGTTGGTCGTCGCTGGTGCCGGGTCGGGGAAGACGCGCGTGCTCACTCGTCGGATCGCGTGGCTGATCGAACAGGGCCAGTCGCCGTTCGAGATCCTGGCCATCACGTTCACCAACAAGGCGGCCGACGAGATGAAGCATCGAGTCCAGGCCTTGATCGGCCCCGTGGCTCAGAAAATGTGGGTGTCGACCTTTCACTCGGCCTGTGTTCGGATCCTGCGCCGCGATGCTCACCATCTCGGGTACCCGTCGAGTTTCACCATCTACGACCAGGCCGACGCCCGCCGGCTGGTTGGCTACGTCATTCGGGACCTCGACATCGACCCCAAGCGATTCCAACCCCGAGCCATGCACAATGCCATCAGCTCAGCCAAGAACGAGGGCTTGAGCCCGACGCAGATGTTGGATGGGGCAACCGTGCCGCCCCAACGCAAGGCTGCGGAGATCTACACCGAGTACCAGAAGCGTCTGGTCAAGGCCGGGGCCATGGATTTCGACGATCTGCTGCTCAACACCGTGTACCTGTTTCGTCAACACCCGGCCGTCCTCGATGGCTACCGACGTCGTTTCGGCCAGCTGCTGGTCGACGAGTACCAGGACACCAACGCGGTGCAGAACGAACTGGTGGTCCAGTTGGCCCGTGAGCATCGGCAGGTGACCGTGGTCGGCGACAACGACCAGGGTGTGTACGGCTTCCGGGGTGCCGACATCCGCAACATCCTGCAATTCGAGGAAGAGTTCCAGGACACCACCGTGGTGCTGTTGGAACAGAACTACCGCTCGACCCAAACCATCCTGGATGCAGCCAATGCCGTCATCTCGAACAACTTCGGACGCAAGCCCAAGAACCTGTGGACCGAAGCCGGTCCCGGCGACCGTATCCAGCGTTTCCATGCCGACGACGAGGTCGACGAATCGCAGTTCATCGCCAACGAGATGGCACGGCTGCACGATCGGGGCGACTACCGGTGGGGCGACATGGCGGTCTTCTACCGAACCAACGCCCAATCTCGTGTCATCGAGGAATACTTCATGCGGGTCGGGATTCCCTACAAAGTGGTCGGCGGCACGCGCTTCTATGACCGCAAGGAGATCAAGGACGCCATCGCGTACCTGAAGGCTGTGGTGAATCCACAGGACGAAGTCTCGGTGAAACGGGTGCTCAACACCCCGAAACGGGGTATCGGCGACACCACGGTGGCCAAGATCGACTCCTGGGCTGCCCTCTACGGCGTCACGTTCAGCCAGGCTCTGGAACGAGCCGACGATGCCGGCGTATCGGGCACCGCGATCAAGGGTATTGCGTCGTACCTGCAGATGATGGCCAGCTTCGAGCCCGAGGTCGACAAGGGGCCGGCGGCAACGCTCGAGGCCATCCTGCGTGACACGGGATACGTGTCGGAGTTGGAGAACGAGGCCACGATCGAGTCCGAGGGGCGATTGGAGAATCTGCAGGAGCTGGTGGGTGTGGCCCGCCAGTTCGAGACCGTCGACGAGTTCTTGGAGCAGGTCAGCCTGGTGGCCGACACCGATCAGCTCGATGAGGATGATTCGGCCGTCGTGCTGATGACTCTGCATGCGGCCAAGGGCCTCGAGTACCCGGTCGTAGCCATCATTGGCCTGGAGGACGGTGTGTTTCCGCATCTGCGAGCCCTCACCGATCCCGACGAACTCGAGGAGGAGCGACGGCTCTGCTATGTCGGTCTCACGCGGGCCGAGGAACGGTTGTATCTCACCCATGCGTGGAGCCGAATGCTGTTCGGCCAGTCACAGTACAACCCGCCCAGCCGGTTCCTCGACGAGATTCCCGGCGAACTGATCGAGGAAGCCGAAGGCAGTCGGGGCACCGGTCGCCGCCGAAACGCCACCACGTTCGGGGGCAGTGGAACGAACGTGTCGGGAGAGACGTCGTTCGGTGGCCGGGATCGCATCGTAGAGGACGCGTTCAGACCTCGTGGCCCCCAACCATCGGGAGCCGATGACCTCGATCTGCGCACCGGTGACGACGTCATGCACACCAAGTGGGGTGAGGGCATCATCCTCGAGGTCCGGGGCAACGGCGACAAGGCCGAGGCCGTCGTACGTTTCCCGTCGGTCGGGGAGAAGACCTTGCTGCTGGCCTGGGCGCCGCTCGAGAAGATCACGCTCTGAGCATCGGGCCAGTTCTGAGCCTCAGGCCCAGTGGGAGCCTCAGGCCCAGTCGGGCCGATACGGCGCCTCGCCGGTTGCCACATAGCGGGTGTGAGTGACCCAGCTCTGGCCAACGAAATTGTGCAGCAGGTAGCCGGCGGGATCGTTGATCATCGTGATGGGGGCATCGGGGGCCAGATCGAGAGCGACGTGTTGCACGGTCGAGATGCCGACCTGGGCCGGGACACCGGCGACCACCGAACTGATGGGTCGGTGCAGATGGCCACAGATGATTCGATCGACACCACTACCTGGCGAGGATCGACTCTCGGTCAGCACGGCCGTCAGTCGCTCGAGCCCGATGAAACCGGCCCGATCCATCCAGTCGATTCCGGTGACGAAGGGCGGGTGGTGAAGCGCGAGCAGGGTTTGTGAGGCGCCGCTGGTCTCTGCTGTGGCCAACGCAGTGATCAACCACTGTTCTCGATCTTCGTCGAATTCAGCACCAGCTGCTCCCGGAATGGTGCTGTCGAGACCGATCAGGTTGACGTCACCGATCGTCGTGACCCAACTGGCGTGGGCCGCATCGACCCATGGCGTCTCGGGAAAGGCCGCCCGGAGTTCGTCGCGGTCGTCATGATTGCCCGGCAGTGGGAGAAGCGGAGGCTCGAGCGGGCCGACGAGGTGAACGAGTTGGTCGTACTCCGAGTGCTGGCCCCAGTTGGTCAGGTCGCCGGTCGCGATCACCACCTCGGGTGAGACGGTTTCGTTGTTGAGCGCCAGCACGGCTTCGGACAATCGACCGTTGTTGTCGACATAGCGGTGCTCGTCGCTTCGAGGGTCCACCACGTGGGTGTCGGTCAACTGGGCTACGAGAATGGGTCAGCCTCCGTCATTCCCGGTGTTCTCGACGGATTCGACGTCGCTGCCGTCGCTCGGCGGGCGGTCGGCAGCGTTGATGTCGATGGCGAGATTGCCGTTGGCATCGATCAACACCGGATATTGCGTCAACCCGGTCCCGATCGCATCGTAGGTCGTGCCGTCGCAGTTGTCGGTGAAGGTCTCGTCGCTGGCGTTCCATTCCAGGAAGCAGTCACGGGGGGCGGCCGCGGGCCGGGCTGCGAATGCGTGCCACCCGGTCTCTGGATCGTCGCCGAGATGCTGGAGGATGATGTCACGATCGCGTCCTGCGATCAGATCCGGCATCAGCCAGGGGCCCTGGTCGGCGATGAAGTCGGCGGTGTCCACGACCTGGCCCGCTTCGAAGACTTCGCTGCCGAGATTCACGTCGATCTCGCCGGAACCGGCGAGCTCTCCGGCCCGGCTGAACAAGAAGTACATGGCGACGAATGCAGCGATCGTGGCGAAGGCCAGGATCAGCAGTTGGCGCGAGCCGCCACGACGCCCACTCGCTACCGGCATGGGGTTGCGGCGATCAAAGCCGCGATCGGAGTCGATGGTTTGCGGTGCACCCCCCTAGTATCGCCTGAACCAACCCCGACCAACGAGGCGGAGGCCCCACAACGTGGATCTTCTCGAATATCAAGGCAAGCAATTCTTCGCGACCTACGGCATCCCGGTGTCCGACGGAGCGGCGACCGACAACGTCGATGAGGCCGTAGCGATCGCTGATCGTGTCGGCTATCCCGTCGTGGTGAAAGCCCAAGTCCACGTCGGAGGGCGCGGTAAGGCCGGTGGCGTGAAGTTGGCCAACAATGCCGACGAGTGTCGCGAGCACGCCTCCAACATCCTCGGGCTCGACATCAAGGGACACATCGTCAAGATCATCTGGATCGAGAACGCCTCGGACATCGCCGAGGAGTATTACGCCAGCTTCACGCTCGATCGGTCGGCCAAGAAGCACCTGGGTATGTTGTCGGCCGAAGGCGGCGTCGAGATCGAGACCGTGGCCGAGGAGAATCCCGATGCCATCGCAAAGATCTGGATCGACCCGGTCGACGGACTGAGCGAGGAGGTGGCCCGAGCCTGGGTCGAAGCAGCCAACCTCAATCCGGCCGCCAACGACGGTGCGGTCGACATCCTGATGAAGCTCTACACCGCCTACGTCGAGGGCGACGCCGACCTGTGCGAGATCAACCCGTTGATCCTCAAGCCCACCGGTGAGGTCCACGCCCTCGATGCCAAGGTCAGCTTGGACGCCAACGCGATCTACGAGCATCCCGAGTACGCCCAGTATGACGCAACCCAACCCCGAGACGATCGGGAAGAAGCCGCTCACGAGAAGGGACTCCAGTACGTGGGTCTCGAGGGTTCGGTCGGTGTGATCGCCAACGGCGCCGGCCTGGCCATGAGTACCGTCGACGTGATCAACCAGGTTGGCGGCAAGCCGGCCAACTTCCTCGACATCGGCGGTGGTGCCAATGCCGACGTGATGGCCGGAGCGCTCGAGGTCATCAACAATGATCCCAACGTCAAGGCGATCTTCATCAACATCTTCGGGGGCATCACCCGAGGCGAAGAGGTTGCCAACGGGATCATCGAAGCGATGGGTCGAGTGCAACTCGACTCGCCGATGATCATTCGTCTCGATGGCACGAACGCCGATGAGGGACGGGCGATTCTGCAACCGCACCTCAGCGACATGTTGATGATGGAACCGACGATGCTCGACGCTGCCCGCAAAGCCGTCAGCCTGGCCCAGGGCTGAGCCCGAGAAACGGAAGAACGACACCATGAGCATCTTTCTCGACGAGAACAGCAAGGTCATCTATCAGGGTCTGACCGGTTCCACCGGTCGCTACTACGGTCTCCTGAACCGCGAGTACGGCACCAACGTCGTGGGCGGTACCCACCCCAAGAAGGCCGGCGAGAACGTCGAAGGCATTCCGATCTTCGCCAACGCAACCGAGGCCCGCGAGGCCACCGGAGCAAACGTCAGCTGTGTCTTCGTGCCGGCGCCCGGCGTCCAGTCGGCGGTCATCGAAGCGGCCGAGGCCGGCATCGAACTGGTCGTCGTCATCACCGAGGGCGTCCCGGCCCAGGACGAGGCCTATTTCTACAACCTTCTCAAGCGGGACTTCCCCAACACCCGCCTGCTCGGCCCGAACTGTCCGGGACTCATCTCTCCCGGGAAGGCCAATGTCGGGATCACGGCCGGCCACATCGCCAAGCCGGGCGGGCCGGTCGGTATCGTCAGTCGATCAGGCACCCTGACCTATCAGGCGCTGTACGAGTTGCAGCAGAAGGACATCGGCGTCACCACCTGTGTCGGTATCGGTGGCGACCCGGTCCCGGGAACCAGCTTCATCGACTGTCTTGCGGCGTTCGAAGCCGATCCCGATACCAAGGCTGTGATGATGATCGGTGAAATCGGTGGCTCGGCCGAAGAAGAAGCGGCAGAGTTCATCAAGAACAACATGACCAAGCCCATCAGCAGCTACGTGGCCGGCGTCACCGCCCCTCCGGGCAAGAAGATGGGCCACGCCGGAGCCATCGTGTCGGGTGGCAAGGGTACGGCTGCCGCCAAGATGGAGGCCCTCACCGATGCCGGCGTCCGGGTCGGGACCAACCCGACCGAGGCCGGCGAACTGATGGCGGAGATCGTCGCCGGGCTCTAGATCACGTCCTTTCGTGTTCCACTCGTCAGGCGGTTGACCGAGACCCTTCGGTCAGCCGCCTTTCGCGTTTTGCTCTCACCCCTGCCGGGTGGCTTGGTCCACCGTCGGCGATCAGCATCCGTGGCGCCCTTTCGGCGTTGTTCTGAGGGAGAATCGGAGCCGTGATTCACCGAGTCCTGTTGGCAGTCGTTGCGCTGCTCGGTGCGGCCTGTGTGTCCGACCTCGAACCGATCGAACCGGTCGCGCTCGGGACCGCTCCGGCCGAGACGGTTCCCTCGACGCTTGCCCTGCCCTTGGCCGGTGGGGACGGGGAGGCACGGCGATCATCTCGGGTCGAGCCCGGTGTGGCCCGGGCGTTGATCACCCCGACCGGCGTGATCGTTCCCGTGGTGCGCGAGACCGCGTACGGATATCAGATCCTGACTCCGTGCGGCAACGAGACGACGATGACCTGGGGCACGCCGATCGTTTCGGCGGAGGTAGCCCTCGACCCTGGCCATGGGGGCGAAGTGGAAACTGGCGCGGTCGGCCCCAACGGCCTGGCCGAGAAGGACCTGAACCTGGCCGTGGCCAGGGCCACGGCTCGAGAGCTGACCGATCGGGGAGTTGCCGTGGTGCTGACCCGGACATCGGACTACCGGGTGCCGCTCGCGGTCCGCGCTGCGATCGGCAACCAGCTGGGGGTCCGGGCCATGGTGTCGATTCATCACAATGCTCCGGTGGTGGCCAGGTCGGCCCATCCCGGCACCGAGGTGTTCGTCCAGAGCGACTCCGAGGAATCCCGACGACTCGGTGGTCTGGTCTGGGAATCGGTGTACGAAGCCCTCGGCCAGTTCGATGTCGAGTGGGTGGCTGCCGGTGACGCCGGGGCGCTGGTCGTGTTGAACCGGGACGGCGAGGACTCCTACGGGATGATTCGACGCCCCGAGATGCCAGCGGTCCTGGCCGAGTTGGGCTACCTGGCCAACGGGCCCGAGGCCGAGTTGTTCGCCACCGACGTCTATGTCCGAGTGGCCGCTATTGCGTTGACCGATGCCATCATTGCCTTTCTCGACACCGACGCACCGGGTGCCGGGTTCGTGGACGAGCCCCGTCGGTTCACACCCGACGGTGGCACGGGCGGCTCGTCGGGTTGCACCGATCCCATCCTCGAGTAGATCCGCTAGTTTCGTCGGGTGCGAGCTCTGCTGTCCGTATTCGACAAGACCGGCATCGTCGACCTGGCGTCGGCCCTTCACGAGTTGGGGGTCGATCTCGTCTCGTCGGGAGGAACGGCGAGGGCCATTGCCGATGCCGGTGTTCCCGTCACCGATGTTGCGGACTTCACCGGCTTTCCTGCGATGCTCGGGCATCGCGTGGTGACGCTGCACCCAAAGGTGCACGGCGGCATCCTGGCCGACCGTACTGATGCTGCGCATCTATCCGATCTCGAGACCTACCAGATCGACCTCATCGACATCGTCGTGGGAAACCTCTACCCGTTCTCGTCCGATCCCTCGATCGATCTGATCGACATCGGCGGCCCTACCCTGGTTCGGGCTGCCGCCAAGAATCATGAGCATGTCACCGTGCTGGTCGATCCTGCCGACTACGCCCTGGTGCTGGCCGAGATCCGAACCGCAGGGAACACCTCGGTGTCGACCCGTCGCCGACTGGCCCGCAAAGCCTTCGCCCACACCGCCGCCTACGATGCCGCGATCGTCGGCTGGCTCGATGACGAGATCGACGACGATGACCCCCTGCCACCGACGATCCACGTGTCGTTGGAGCGGGCACAGGATCTCCGCTACGGCGAGAACCCGCATCAGCAAGGGGCCCGCTATCGAGTCTCGGGCACCACGACCTGGTGGGATGACACCGTTCAGCACAGCGGGCTGGCGTTGAGCTATCTGAACCTCTTCGACGCCGACGCTGCGTGGCGGATCGTTCACGATCTCGGTCAGCAGCCTGCCGTGGCGATCATCAAGCACGCCAACCCGTGCGGTCTGTCGGTACACGACGATCTCGCCACCGCCTACGAACAGGCCTTCCAATGTGACCCTCGGTCTGCCTTCGGTGGGATCGTTGCCCTGAATCGGCCGATCGACGCAGCAACGGTCGTAGCCATCGAAGCGGCTGCTCAGGCCGACGTGATCATCGCGCCCGGGTTCGACGATGGCGTGATCGAACGCCTGGTGGCCAAGCGGAAGAACACCCGACTGATCGAGGCCTCACCGCCGTCGGTGCCGGCCCTCACGTTACGCCCGCTCTCCGACGGCTACCTGGTGCAGCAGAATCACTACTTCGGCGCCACTCCCGACCATTGGCAGGTGGTGACCGACCGACAACCGACGCCTGCCGAACTGGCCGATGCTGCCTTGGCGTGGCGAGTCTGCAGCTATGTCACCTCGAACGCCATCGTGTTGGTGAAGGACGGCACGGCGTGGGGCATCGGGGCCGGTCAGCAGAATCGAGTCGAGTCGGGGCAGCTGGCTGCCAGCAAGGCCGATGGTCGTGCTGCGGGCGGCGCTTGTGCATCGGATGCCTTCTACCCGTTCCCGGACGGGGTCGAAGCTGCGGCCGAGGCTGGTGTTGCCGTGGTGATCCAACCCGGCGGCTCGATCAACGACGACAAGACGATCGCGGCGGCCAACGATCGAGGCATCGCCATGATCTTCACCGGCGAGCGTCAGTTCCGCCACTGACCGCCCATGGGCGCTGACGAGCTGCCGGCGGCCACGTTCGGTCGCGGGCTACGGCTGGTGGGTTCTCTTGTCCGCCTGGCGCCGGGGCCGATCGCGGTTGCGGTGGTGGGCGCAGCCCTCTACTCGGGTGCCACGGTCCTGGCGACGGTCCTGCTCGGCTGGGTGACCGACCGACTGGTCCTGCCGACCTTCGCAGGATCGCCGCCTTCGGATCATCGCTTGTGGCTGGGTGCAGCCGGCATCCTGGCACTCGCCGTCCTCAAGGTCTCCGGTGTCGTGTGTCGTCGGTTCTTCGGCAGCATGAGCGCCGAGCGAATACGGCGTATCCTGCGCCAGGACTTGTCCGACCGCGTCGTGGGCATGCCGCTGGTCTGGTACCGCGACAACCCGGCGGGAGAGCTGTTGGCGTTGGCGGACAACGACGCCGAGGTGACGGGTGAGGTCATCACGCCGTTGCCCTTCTCGATGGGCGTCATGTTCCTGGCTCTGTTCTCCGGGATCAGCCTGATGATGGTCGACCAGGTTCTTGCCATGGTCGCCTTCTTGATCTTTCCGGCGTTGATGGCTTTGAACCGGGTCTACAGCCGCCGTGTCGAGCGGCCGGCTTCTGCGGTTCAGGCCGGTGTCGGGAAGGTGTCGGCGGTAGCCCACGAGAGCTTCGATGGGGCACTGATCGTCAAGAGTATGGGTCGGGCCGATGCCGAGGTGGAACGTTTCTCGCACGCCGCCCTGGCGTTGCGAGACCACCGGCTGGAGGTCGGTTACCTCCGGGCCGGCTTCGAGGCGGTCATGGATGTCCTTCCCAACCTCGGAATCATCGCTGTCATCATCGTGGGGACCTATCGCATCGAAGCTGGTGCCATCAGACCGGGGCAGATGGTGCAGGTGGCCGCATTGTTCACGGTGCTCGCCTTTCCCATGCGGGTCTTCGGGTTCTTCCTGGAGAGCATCCCCCCATCGTTGGCAGCCGAGCGGCGGCTCGATGGAGTGCTGCACCAACCGCTGCCAGGCGCGTTGCCAGGGCCGGTCGGCCTGCCCGAGGAGTCGTTGGGGCTTTCGGTGTCGGGCTTGCGTTACGGCCACCTCCCGGGACAGTACGTTCTGGACGGGGTCGATCTCGAGATCGGCGGCGGTGAGATCGTCGCGCTGGTCGGGTCGACGGGCGCCGGCAAATCGACCCTGGCCACCATCCTCGGTGGTCTCCTTCCTCCGGATGAAGGCACCGTTCGGCTGGCGGGGGTCGATCTCACCACGGTCGATCCCCACGAACGGACCGAGGCCATCGCGTTCGTGTTCCAGGAGTCGTTCCTGTTCGCTGACACGCTGCGATCCAATATCGACATCGATGGTCGAGCGTCGGATGACGAGATCACCGATGCGCTCGATCGAGCTCGAATCCGACCATTCGTCGACGGTCTGGCATCGGGTCTGGACACCATCGTGGGGGAGCGGGGGGTCACGCTTTCCGGAGGGCAGCGACAGCGGGTGGCACTGGCTCGGGCTCTGTTGCGTCGGCCCAGGGTGTTGATCCTGGACGACGCCACCAGCGCGGTGGACGCCCGAATCGAGCACGAGATCCTGACCGGACTACACGACCGATCGGATGTGACGACGATCATCGTTGCGCAGCGGGTGTCGACCATCGCCCTTGCCGACCGGGTGATCTACCTGGCCCAGGGCGAGATCGTGGCTTCGGGAACTCATGAGGAGTTGTTGGCCCATCCGGGCTACGAAGCTCTGGTGCGAGCCTACGAACAGGCCGAATCGTGACCGCCGCCGATGGCATCGATGCGGGGTCTTCCGGGCCGGACAACGCCTTGGGCGTGCTCCGTCGCGGCTTGCGGCAGAGCCCGGAGATCCGCCGTGGGCTTGCTGTCAGTGTCGGGCTCGGACTGTCGGTGGCCGTGATGCGGCTCGTGACACCGGTGCT
>CALACD010000391.1 GCA_937890445.1 uncultured Acidimicrobiia bacterium
GGTCCGCTCGAACCGTGCACACAGCGTCTCGATGGTCCGTCGGCTCTGCTCGGCCTGCGCCGGCGTTGCCCGTGCCGCCAACCAACCGTCCCCGTGACTGGCCGTCAACTCGAGACCCTTGGGACCGTTCCCTCCCAGCCAGATCTCCAGTGGGTCCTGAATCGGTGCCGGCCCCACCGTGATCCCGTCGTAGTCGAAACCGGCGATCTGTGCAGTCACGGCCTCTCCCGACCACCAGGCACGACACAGGTCGATGATCTCTGCCAGCCGACGGTTCCGGTCGACGCCATCGACCCCGAGTGCGGCCCGCTCCTTGGGCGAGCCGATGCCGGGCATGAATGCCAGCAGCAGGCGACCTCCGGTCAACCGGTCGAGATGGGCCAGTTCCTTGGCCAACAACAGCGGGTTTCGTCCCGGCACCACGACGTTGGTTCCCAGTTTCAGCCGGGTGGTTCGGGCCGACGCGATGGCCAGGGCCATCAAGGGCTCGATGGCCGATGTCAACGGGGTGTCCGACAACCACAGGGTGTCGAACCGGCGTTTCTCGAGTCCATCGACCAGGTCACACAACCCCTCGAGGTCGGCCGGGGTGTTCGAACTGGCGACTGCAATGCGTATCTTCACGAGTTCCTCTCAGGTGAGCGTGATCAGGAGATCGCCTTCGAGAACCTTGTCCTCGGGCACGACATGAACCTCGGCCACGGTGCCGGCGACCGGGGCGGTGACCGGAAGCTCCATTTTCATCGACTCGAGGATGATCAACTCGTCGCCCTCGGCCACTTCTGCCCCGACCGCCGTGTTGACCTGCCAGATGCTTGCCGTGATCTGCGCCCGTATCTCCGTCATGGGAGCGCACGTTAGTAGGACGATTTGCCGGACGGTTAGTGTCGAGCCATGCCCATCGATCCGAACCACGAGACCTGGAAGCCCGGCATGAGCTGGGAGGATGCCATCGACGAGATCGACTACCTGCGAGGGTTGGCATCAGAGTTGGGCGGCCCGGAACGTATCGCCCGCCAACACGCCGGCGGTCGATACACCGTGCGTGAGCGCATCGAGAAGATGGCCGACCCCGGTTCGTTCATCGAGATGGGGGGCCTGATGGGGGGTGCCGAGTACGACCAAGCGGGCAACATGACCAGCTTCTCCCCCGGCGGCTACGTGATGGGCTTGGCCGAACTCGACGGCCGCCCGGTGGCCATCGGCGGTGACGACTTCACGCTTTCGGGCGGCAGCCCCCACAACGTCCACAAGATGCCGCACGACTTCGCTCAACCCCTCGCCCTCCAGTACGGCATTCCCTACGTGCAGTTGCGAGAAGGCGTCGGTCACAGCTCGAAGGCCGACGAAGATGCGGGCCACATGGGTCTGCCGCAGGGCCACTTGTGGCACGAGGGCGTTCGTCTGCTGACCAAGGTTCCCGTGGCGTCGGGCATCATGGGCTCGGTCGCGGGCTGGCCGGCAGCGGCAGCGCTGCTGTCCCACTTCACGGTCATGGTGAAAGGACAGTCCCAGATCTTCCCCTCCGGTCCTCCCGTGGTCGAACGAGCCATCGGTGAGAAGATCACCAAGGAGGAGTTGGGCGGCTATCGGATGCATGTCTACGAGAGCGGACAGGTCGACAACGTCGCCGAGGACGAAGAGGACGCATTCCGACAGATCAAACAGTTCCTGTCCTACCTGCCGAACACGACGGCCGAGGTGGCTCCCCGGGTGGAGACCGGCGACCCACCCGACCGTCGACCCGAGGAGCTGCTCGACATCATCCCGACCAACCGCCGTCGGGGGTACGACGCCAGGGCCCTGATCAAGCATGTGGTCGACAACGGCGAGTTCTTCGAGATGCGGCGTCACCATGCGGGGGCCATCATCACCGGATTCGCCCGACTCGACGGCTACAGCGTCGGCGTTCTGGGCAGTGACCCCATGGTGATGGCGGGAAGCCTCGACGGCGACGGCGCCGACAAGTACGCCCACTTCGTCGATCTTTGCGACGCTTTCAATCTGCCGGTCGTCATCTTCCTCGACATGCCGGGCTTCATGCTGGGCTCGGTGGCAGAACGCAAGGCCACCATGCGACGCGGGGTGCGAGCCCTCATCGCCTCGGCCGAGGCCGGGGTGCCCAAGGTCGAGTTCAATGTCCGGAAGTCCTACGGGGTGGCAGCCGACGCACCGAACAGCATCGGGCTTCCCGATGGCATCAACCTGCGCTTCGGTTGGCCGGCCGGCGAGTGGGGCGGCATCCCGATCGAGGGTGGGGTTGCCGCCGCCTACCGGCGAGAGATCGAGGAGGCCGACGACCCCGACGCCCATCGGGCCATGCTCGAAGAACGGCTGCTCCAGCTCCGTTCCCCCTTCCGGGCCGCCCAACACGGCGACGTCGTCGACCTGATCGACCCCCGCGACACTCGTCGCCTGGCCTGCCGATTCGTCAAACTGGCCCAGCCCCAGTTGCAGGTACTCGCCCGACGGGAGAAGCGTGCGGTGCGACCCTGATCGTGGGCCGAGCTTCGGCTTCCCCGTGACCCCTAGTGAATGGCCTTGTTGCTGGCGGCCCGCTCATCGGCACTGGCCTGCAGCGTGATGTTGATCTCGGGAAACTCCCGCAGCAGGGTCCGGAACTCGACCAGCGACATGACGGCGATCCACTGATCACCGTCGGCGACCACGGTGGCCGAGCGGTGCACATCGCCCTGGCCGAACTCGGCCAACAGCGACATCTCTCCGAAGTGGTCGCCGGCGGCGAGGGTGGCCACGGTTTTCCCGTCGATGGAAACCGTCGCCGTTCCGTCCAGCAGTACACCGAACTCCCGACCGATTTGACCCTCCCGAGTCAGTTCGACACCGGCCTTCACTTCGATGACCGTGCTCAGCTGCTCGAGATGCTCCTGTTGCTTCTTGGACAGACCGGCGAAGAGTGGGGCGCTGGCAACGGCGTACTTGGTGGCGGTGGTCGACATGGGATGCTCGTTTCGCTGTGGCTCCGCTCGTTCGAAGCCCCCTCATCATCGATCTTCACCAGCACGGTCGCAGCGCCTCGGTCACCAACCCCGTTGAGTACTCGTACCCACCCCCTCGAGCGTGCGCGAAGCAGATCAGATTCCGGCGGCGCGGGCCTGTATCAGTTCGGGTTGGAGCAGGGTGATCGACGGGCCCTTGTTCTCGATCCACCCGAGATCCCGCAGTTTGCGCATCGACTTCACGACCGCCTCTCGGGACAACCCCGACCACGCAGCCAGATCGCCCTGACTCAACGGTGACTCGATCTGTATCCGCCCGTCGGCATCTGTCCGGCCGTAGCGCTTGGCCAGCTCCACGATTCGTATGCAGAGCCTCCCCAGGGAATCCTCGGTCCCGAACTCCAGTTGCCGGCGATCGCTGTCGCGGAGCCGGGTGACCACGACCACGGCCAGATCGCGTAGGACGGCCGGGTGCTCGAGGAGATACTCGTCGAAGGCACCGTTCGATACGGCCAGAACCTCGACCTGGGTCAACGCCAGCGCCGAGGCCGAACGCGGCCCGGCGTCGATGGCCGCCAACTCTCCCAGCAGTGAACCGGGACCGAGAACATCGAGAATGACCTCCCGCCCACCGGTGGCGAGAACAACCGCCTTGATCTGTCCGTCGAGAATCACCAACGCCTCGTGGGCCGGATCGCCTTCGAAGAACAACGTGGCACCGCTCGGGTAACGACGACGGGTCCCGATGGCAAAGAGCTCCATCCGGGCAAGGTCGGAGAGGCGTTGGAGAAAGGTCTCGGCGCCGGACGCGTCGTTCTCGGCCACCGGATCGATCATCGTGTTCACCTCCCCGAGTGGGTCGCGGTCGAGCAGTTCTGACCGCAGCGTAGGCCACTGCTAGCGTGCGGCTCATGCTCGACCCCGTCCAACTCGGTAGCCGTAGCGGTCTGCGGGTTTCTCAACTCACCCTCGGGACCATGAACTTCGGTGTGCCCGGCCGCGGCCACCAGGGCGACTGGACGCTCGACATCGACCAGGCCCGACCTATTTTCCAAGCCGCCATCGATCGAGGCATCTTCACGTTCGACACCGCCGACGTCTACGGCCTCGGCGCCTCGGAGGAAGTCGTCGGTGCCCTGTTGCGCGAGCTTCTGCCTCGCGAGGACTACGTGTTGGCGACCAAGATCTCGATGCCGCTCGGCAACGGACCGAACAGCGGTGGCCTGTCGCGCAAGCACATCATGGAGGGCATCGACGCGTCGCTCACACGCCTCGGCGTCGACTACGTCGACCAACTGGTGATCCATCGCCACCCGCACGCCATTCCCGGCCAGGTCCAGACGCCGATCGAGGAGACACTCGAGGCGCTACACGACGTGGTCAAGGCGGGCAAGGTGCTCTATCTCGGGGGCTCGTCGATGTTCGCCTGGCAATTCGCCGAGTTGCAGCTGACGGCCGAGATGCACGGTTTCACCCCGTTCGTCTCCATGCAGAACCACTACAACCTGATCTACCGCGAAGAGGAACGCGAGATGATCCCGTACTGCAGGGACGCCGGCATTGCCCTGATGCCGTGGTCGCCTCTGGCCCGAGGCATCCTGGCCGGCTCCTATCGGGGCGGGATGCATGCAGGTTCCACCGCCCGATCACAGGGCATGGACCGCGAGCGCACCGAGGGCCTCTATCGGGGCGAGATGGATTTCGTCATTGCCGATCGGGTGATCGAGGTTGCCGAGAAGTACGGCAAGAAGCCGGCACAGATCGCGTTGGCCTGGCTGACCAACAAACCCGAGGTCACCTCACCCGTCGTCGGAGTGTCGCGGGTGGAACAGCTCGACGGTCTCGTCGAAGCGGTCGCCCTGAACTTGGATCCGGCCGACGTCGCGTATCTCGAGGAGCCGTACAAGCCCGTCGACAACCTGCTGTCGATCGGTTTCTCCTGAGCGGCCCTCACACGACCAGGGATCGGACCAGATCGCAGATCTCCAGCGTCGCCCCGGTGCCGGGATCGGGGTAGCTCATCTTGTTGAGCGTGACGGCCATACCGAGGCCGCTCTCGGGGTCGGCGAAACCCACCGACCCGCCGGCTCCCGGATGACCGAACGCCGTTTCCCGCGGCCCCATGGGACCGTGCACGAGATTGCCCTGCAGATCGGGCCCGAGCCCCCCGAGGAAGAACCCGGTGTTCTTGCGGAGTGCGACCCCCAGCACCCGGTCCACGTCGTGGGTCCGGAGCTGTTGCATGTGGGCGATGCGTTCCTCGGACACCAGGCGGACCCCGTCGATCTGGCCACCGTTGGCCAGAGCTCCGTACATCCGAGCCAGCCCGCGGGCCGAGAAGTGGCCGTTGCCGCTGGGAAGGCAGGCCTGCCGGAACGGCAACGTATTGAAATGCGGCCACATCGCTGCCGGCATGGCCTGGTAGAACGGCGCGTCGGCGGGGATCGGCAAACCTTCGCCCGCGACCACGATGTCGAGAGTGGCGAACCGCTCGTCGAGATCCGGGTCGTCCGGAGTGCCCACCATGAACTCCTCGGCGACGCCGAGAGGTTCGGCAACCTCGGTCCGCAGCACCTCGCCGATGTGACGGCCGGTGACGCCGGCCACGATGCCCCCGGCGATCCAACCGTACGTCACGGCGTGATAGCCGGTGGCCGTGCCCGGCTCCCAGGCCGGAATTCCCTGCTCCATGCGAACCAGGCCGGCGTCCCAGTCGGTGATGTGTTCCGGGGCGAATGGTGCGGGCATGGCGTGCAGTCCGGCCTGATGGCTCATCGCCTGGGCCACGGTCAACCTGTCCTTGCCGTGTTGTCCGAACGCCGGCCAGTACTCGGCAACGGGGGCGTCGTAGTCCAGTAGCCCTCGGTCCGCGAGCTGATGGATCAGCAGTGCCGTCGGCCCCTTGGTGCTCGAGAAACTGAGGAACAACGTGTCGGGAGCGACGGGCCGGGGGTCGTCGGGCCCCATGACACCGGCCACGACGTCGATGACGGGTTCACCATTGACGAAGGCGGCGACCTGTACGCCGAGCTGTCGGTGCTCGGCGATCTGCTTGTCGAGAAGGTCGAGGACGACGTGATTCGGATCTGCAGCCATGGCCGCAGTCAAGCAGAGGCGGGCGCTTCGGATCGACTCCGCCGGCTCAGCAGGTCGGCAGCATCAGTGTTCGCGCCAGGCCCGTTCGAAGGGCAGTCGCCAGGCCCGGGGCGCAATGAGCTGGTGAATCTGGTTGGGGCCCCAGGTTCCCCTGGCGTAGGGCCGGACCGGCGGCGGATCGTCCAGCAAGCCGGCCGACACCTCCCACAGACGTTCGACACCCGAAGCGGTGGTGAACAGGGTGTGATCACCGCGCACCGCGTCGAGGATGAGTCGCTCGTATGCCTCGAGCACATCACCCGACCATTCGGTCTCCTCGACCGAGAACTGCATCGACAACTTGTCGAGTCGGAAACCGGGACCGGGACGCTTGCCGTAGAACGACAGCGACATGCGCGATTCGTCGGCCAAGTCGAAAGTCAGGTGGTCGGGGCCCCGCTGACCGATGCCCGAACCGGACGGGAACATCGATTTCGGCGGTTCCTTGAACGCGATCGAGATGATGCGCTGACCCTCGGCCATGTTCTTGCCGGTCCGCAGATAGAACGGCACTCCAGCCCACCGCCAGTTGTCGATGAAACAACGCAGGGCGATGAACGTCTCGGTCTCGGATTCGGGATGGACACCCGGTTCGTTGCGGTAGCCGGAGTACTGACCCCGGACGACATCGTCGGGCCCGATGGGCAGCATCGACCGGAAGACCTTGTTCTTCTCCTCGGTGATGGCTGCCGGGGCGAGCGAGGTCGGAGCCTCCATGGCCGTGAACGCCATCACCTGGAACAGGTGGGTCACCACCATATCGCGATAGGCGCCGGTCGCCTCGTAGAAGTCGGCTCGTTGTTCGAGTCCGAGCTGTTCGGGCACGTCGATCTGGACGTGGTCGATCATGTTTCGATGCCAGATCGGTTCGAACAGACCGTTGGCGAAACGGAAAGCCAGGATGTTCAGCGCCGCCTCCTTCCCCAGGAAGTGGTCGATGCGGAACACCTGGGATTCATCGAAGACCTCGTGCACTTCGGCGTTCAGGGCCTTGGCGCTCTCGAGGTCGACGCCGAACGGCTTCTCCATGACGACCCGAGAATTCTCGACCAGCCCGGAATCTCGAAGTGTTCTGATGACGGCCAGTGCACCTTTGGGTGGCACCGACAGGTAGTGGAGACGATGCTGCGGTCCGTCGAGATCTCGTTCGATCTCGGCAATGGCCGACTTCAGCGATTCGACCGTACCTCCGGGCGCGAAGATCAAGCGGCGGCTGAAGTCCTCCCACTCGGCTTCGCTGACCTGACCTTCGAAGGTCATCAACGATTCTCGAACGAACGCCAGGAACGACTCCTGGGTGTGGTCCTCCAACGAGGTGCCGACAATGCGCACATGGGGGAGCAAGCCCACGCTGACCAGGTGGAACAGGCCGGGGAGCAGCTTGCGGCGTGACAGGTCACCCGTTGCGCCGAACAGCACGATGGTGGTCGGCGGACCGGGGTCGAGCGAAGCGTGACGCCTCTTCGGTGTGGTCATCGTGTCGGGTCCCGTCATCGGGTTCCGGCGACGTTCATTCGTGAGCATGGTGCGATCACCCTTCCATACTGGAGTGTCGGCTGATCACCGTCAGTATGAACATCCCGTTGCTTTTCCATCGCGGCGCTCAGTCGTCTCCCCAGATGCGGGGAGCATCGTCGAAATAGGTTTGCCGGGCGAGCCGAGAGTTCTCGCTCTTGCTCATGTACCCGACGGCGACGTGGTCGAGATGTTGAAGGGCTCGCCCCATCGGCATGGCCTGGGCATTGATGGAGGCTTTGCTCACGGTGGTCGGAACCGGAGGTTGGTTCACGATCTCGGCCGCCAGGCGCTCCCCGGCCGCGATGAGGGCCGCGTCGTCTTCCACCGAGTCGGTGAAGAAGCCGAACTTCTCCAGCGTCTCCAAGTCGTAGGTTCGACCGAGCAGAAGCATCTCCTTGGCTCGATGAGGGCCGACCAGGTTCACCAACGTGGCGTTGGCGTGCCAGGTCAAGTTGAACCCGATGCTGACCTCGTTCAGGGTGAGGCGCAGCGATGGGCTTCCGATGCGGAAGTCACAGGCGGCCGGCAGGACGGCACCTCCCCCGATCAGATGGCCGTGGCACAGCGCGATGGTGATGGCGTTGAGATGGAGGAGGGTGTCGTACATCCTGGCGCCGGCCTTGGAACCCAACATGTTGTCGAGACTCGACAGGCGGGGCTGTCGCAGGTCGGCACCCGAACAGAAGCTCTTGCCCTCGCCTCGGACGATGACGGCCCGCACATTGCTGTCTCCATCGATCGCCGAACAGGCGGCCTGGAGGTCGGCCACCAGTTGAGCATTGACGGCATTGTGCACCTGAGGACGGTTCAGCACCAGATGCCGGACCGGACCGTCACCGTCGACGCGGACTGTTTCGAATTCCATGGTTTCCATGACGGGAAGTCTGTCACTCCTCAGTCACGGGACCGAGCGAGCAGGGTTTCGTCCAGCGTCACTCCGAGGCCCGGGCGATCGGGCACCACGGCCCGGCCGTTGTCGTCCCGTTCGAGTCGCTCGTTGAAGAGGTTCACCGACCAGTCCATGTATTCGAGCATCTGGCAGTTCGGTGCCGCTGCCGCCAAATGCACACCGATCTCGGGACTCAGGTGGGTGGCGACGGGCAGGTGGGCAACATGACAGACGGTGGCCACCTCCAGCCAGGGAATGATGCCGCCAACATGATGGGCGTCGATCATGACGATGTCGGCTGCTCGAGCCGCCGCGATGCGACCGAACGGCTCGACGTCGTGGTGGTACTCGCCGTGGATGATGGGCATGCCCAGCTGACCGACGAGCCGGGCGTAGCCGGCGATGTCGCGATGGTCGATGGGATCCTCCAGCCAGGCCAGGCGGTACGGCTCGAGCAACGGGGCCACTTCTTTGGTGCGGGCCAGGTCCCAGCCCTGGTTCACGTCCACAATGACGGCGATGTCGTCGCCGACCGCGTCGCGCACGACACGGGCTCGTTCTGCCTCGTCACGGGCCAGGGCGTTGGCCCCGATCCGGAATTTGAGCGCTCGCCAGCCCTCGTCGACCAGGGCTGCGGCGCCCTCTTGCAACGCGTCGAGATCCCAGTCACGCCAGAGGTGTTGGCTGGCATACACGGGTACCGACTCGACGTGGCCCCCGCCGAGGAAGGCGGCCAGCGATCTACCTGCGGCCTTGGCACCGAGGTCGTGGAGGGCGATGTCGAACACCGACTGGACATAGCGACTGAAGCCGGCGCCCCAGTAGCCCACCATCCGGTCGACGGCGGCGTTGACGGCCCGGATGTTGGAGGCATCCAGGCCGACCAGTTGGGCCGCCACCGACTCGACCGCGGCATGCAGCGCCGGGATCAGCGTGGTGTTGAACGCAAAGGCCCAGCCGAGCCCCTCGATCCCGTCGGTGGTCCGAAGGCGCAGCACCACGTGACGCATCTCGGTGATGCCCATCCAACGCCGGTCGAGTGGCACGTCGACCACGAGCACCTCGAAGGAATGGATCGGGTGTCGATTGCTCGGTGCTGCGGCCATCTCTGCAACCTAGTAGCCGGCTCCCCCACCGACATCGCGTACGGGAACAACACTCGGCATCGCTCCCGAGAACGGGAGCTCGACGTCAGGTCCCGCCGCGGAGGGCGGTGATGGGTTCGGTTGCTGCTGCCTTCCAGGCCGGGTAGGTGCCGGCGAGGAGGCCGATGAGAGCGCCGAGCGGTGGGGCAGCCACCGGGAGCCAGGGGTCGAGGACCGGGGTCCATTGCCGGGTGGCCGACACTGCGACGATGGTGAG
The DNA here is from genome assembly GCA_937890445.1 of uncultured Acidimicrobiia bacterium. Lineage (GTDB taxonomy): Bacteria > Actinomycetota > Acidimicrobiia > Acidimicrobiales > SZUA-35 > JAHECQ01. The sequence continues at coordinate 9,865 of CALACD010000391.1, forward strand.
GATCCCGAGGCTGCTGCCCAACAGGCCGGCCAGGGCTCCCAGCGCAGCCGATTCGAACAGGAACTGGGAGGCGATGTGGGAGCGGGTTGCTCCCAGGGCTCGGCGCAGGCCGATCTCGCCGGTTCGTTCCAGCACCGAAACGAGCGTGACGTTGGCGATACCGATGGCTCCGACCAGCAGCGACACTGCGCCGAGGATCAGGAACAGGGCGTTGACATCGGATTCGACGCTGGTCCTGACCCCACGAGGCGACGGCGGTACCGACACCCGGAGGAGTTCGGGGTTGTCAGGAGCGAGGGCCAACGCCGCTTGGCTGCCGATCAGTTCGGCGGCCCCGATCTCGGTTTCGATGTGCACCTCGGCCGGCGCGCCCAACCCCAGCCGTTCTCGGGCATGGCCGTTGGGGATGATGATGGCGTTGAGCAGGTCGGGTTCGCGTTCGACGTCGGCCAGGATCCCGATGATGGCGAAGGTTTCGGTACCGACGAAGATGGCCGGGCTGTTGTCGACCCGGGACACGTTCAACCGTCGGGCCGCTCCCGGTCCGAGCACGGCGACGTTGTCGGCCCGTTCGTCGTGGCCGATGTCGAAGACGCGGCCTGTTTCCAACGTGGCCCGCACCGCCGGGAACAGACCGGGACTGGCAGCGATCACCGGGATCTGGAACTCGTTCTGACCGAGAGGATCCACGACCGGGACCGAACGGGCCAGACCCTCGATGGGGACGTCGGACTTGGTGCCGGCCGCCACCACACCGTTGAGACGGGTCAGCCGATCGTCGGCATCGAACGGGATGACACTGACCTCGACGTTGTTCTGTCCCTGCTGCCGGTCGACAGGACGAACCAGCACCCGGGTGGCTTCCAGCTCATCGAATCGGGACACGATCTGATTACCGGCCGTCTTGGCCAGGCCGATCGTCGTGACCAGGGCCGCCACGCCCAGGATGGTCCCCAACGCCGTCAACAGGGTCCGGGTCGGTTTGGCCGTCAGCGCGGCTGCGGATTCGCTCAACAGATCCCGCCACGAGAACACCGATCGTTGCACGCTCGCCGGGACGGCAATCTTGTCCGCCTCGGTGTCGTTCTCCTCGGTGTCGTTCTCCTCGCTGTTCTCCTCGCTCATCGGGGAACGACACTTCTGCCGCCACCCGGGCCGCCGCCGGAACTGCCACGGGCTGCCGCCGACTCGATGGGTTGGGTGAGTTGCCCGTCCTGGATCCGGACATGCCGTTCGGCTCGTTCCGACACGTCGAGATCGTGGGTGATGACAGCGACCGTGAGACCGCCCTGGTGGAGATGATCGAACAGGTCGAGGATCTGCTCACTGGTCACCGAGTCGAGGTTTCCGGTCGGTTCGTCGGCCAACAGCAAGCTCGGTTCGCCGGTCAGGGCCCGAGCAACGGCCACCCGCTGGCGCTCACCACCCGACAACGTCGTCGGAAAGGCATCGATGCGATGACCGAGCCCGACCCGCTCCAGTGACGCCACTGCCCGCTCCCGACGTCGACGTTGACCATCACGTCGGTAGACATCGGCCAGCATCACGTTCTCCACCGCCGTCCGGTGACCAAGGAGGTGGAAGGACTGGAACACGAACCCGATCCGGTGAGCCCGAAGGCCGGCCCGGTCCCGTTCCGACAGATCAGCGGTGTCGATCCCGTCCAGGTAGTAGACGCCGCTGCTCGCCCGGTCCAGCAGGCCGAGAAGATGGAGCAATGTCGACTTCCCCGAACCGGACGGTCCGACGATGGCCAGGTAGTCGCCCTGGTTGATCTCCAGATTCGCCTCGTTCAGGGCCACCACCGGCGGCGACCCTTCGAACACCCGGGACACGTTGGCGAGACGAACGACGGGAACGGTCACCCCGACCCTTCCTCGGCCGGCGCCGTCGTGTCGTCAGTGGTCGTGTCGTCAGTGGTCACGTCGTCGCTGCCGTCACCACCGGTTCCCCCCGGCGTGTTCCGACCGACGATCACCCGGTCGCCGGCGGCCAGGTCCCCCTCGACCGGCGTGATCTCGACCAGACCGAGGGCTCGAGCGTTCAACCCGGTCGTGACCGTCACCGTCTCCACCGTGCCATCGGCCCGTTCCACTTCGACCCGCACCGTCCCGTCGGCCCCCGCCGACAACGCCGCCAACGGCACGGCCAACACCGCGCCCTCGGTCGAAGCGAACGGAATCGTGACCCGAAGGTTCTGATTCAACGCCTCCTCGGGAAGCTCACCAACCGGTTCGAACCGCACGATGTACCGATCAGCCGAAACATCCTGACCTCCCGGATCATCGGCAACGAAACTGACGACAGCCGGAATCGACAACCCCAGATCGGCATCCTCCATCAACGCCTCGTTGCCCTCGGCCAGAAGGCTCCGGTCGGCAGCCGAAACCGTCGACGTGATCTGCACACCCGACCCGGTCACCGTCATCACCGCACCCTGGGGAACATCGCCGACCTCGACATTCACCGCCTGGACCTCGCTGGGCAGGGTCGGCAGGAAGACCAGCTCTGCAGCCGGGAAACTGACACCGATCTCGGCTTCGAGCCGGTCCAGGTTCTTCTGCTCATCAGCCAGGCTCTGCCGGGCCCGAGCCAACAGATCCCCACCATCGGAACTGTTCGCCGCGGCCAGGGTCTCGGACCGGTTGGCCCTGGCGATCTCCAGATCGGTCTCGGCGTCGGCAACCAAGCGGTCCTGCTCGACCTTGACCCGGGGCACCGCATCGATCGCGGCCGTCTGCGCCGCCACGGC
>CALACD010000392.1 GCA_937890445.1 uncultured Acidimicrobiia bacterium
GTCGCGGCCGAGGACGCGTTGGAACGAACCAAGTTCGCCATCGAGGTGATGTCGGCCGTCGACGACATCGTCGACCGCCATCGGAGCCAGCGGGTCGCCCTGGTGTGCCATGGCGGGGTGATCAACATCATCGCGGCCCGAGTCCTGGGCTTGGCCGATCGGATGTTCTTCAACCCGTACTACACCAGCATCAACCGCTTCATGTTCGCCGCCTCGGGCGAGCGATCGGTGTCGACACTGAACGACACCGGGCATCTACGGGGCCAGGCCCACCTTCAGGACTGATGGCCGACGGCTCGGTTGCTGTTGCGGTTGTTCGGCTCGGCTAGGGCTAGGGCTGGGGGGCCGGCAACTCCGAGACTCGTTCCAGCAGCTGATCGCGGATCGAAACGCCCTTCTCCCGAGCGTTGTCGCCGGTGAGGCGCCAACCGTGGCGAGCCGAGTAGAGCAACGGGGGCTCCCCGAGGCGGCCTTCGGCAGTACCGACGACGTTGGCGAGGATCAAGTCGTGATCGAACCGCTCGATCCGGTCGAAGATCTCACACGTGAGCCAGGCGATGGACCGAGGGACGATGGGATCGCCGTGCTCGTCGTCGGCGAGGAACTCCGGTGCCACATAACGGAACTTCCGTCCGGGATAGCTGAAGTACTGGCCTTCCATGATCTGATCAGCAGCCAGCAAGGACACGGTGAAGCGGCCCGAACCGACCATCAGCGGATAGGTGTCGTGTTTGGGGCTGACCGAGGCCATGACCACCGGCTCCTCGAAGGACACCTGGGTCACCCAGTGTGAGGTGTAGGCCCGGGTGATGCCCTCGTGACTGGCTGCAACGACCTGAACTCCCTTGATCATCTGGCCGAGCGAGCGCTTCGTCGTGCTGTCGATCATGTTGTGCCTTTGTTCATGTTGTGCCCTTGCTCAGGTGCTGTTGTCGATCAGGCTTCAATTCTGGTGGGCCCGGAGCCGGGTGAGCGCCTGCTGGTGTTGAGCGGCATGGCCGGGATCGAGCTGAACGAGTCTCGCATGGAGGGCAGCCGCGTGGTCGAATCGGCCGGCCACGGACAACAGTTTCGCCAACTCGAGCACCAGGGCCACCGGCGCGTCGGGAAGGGCGGCACCGATCTCGGCCGCGCGAATGGTGGCCGAGATGTCGCCGGCCGCAAGGTGGATCTGCTTCAGGTTGCCGACCATGCGGAGTGCGACCTCGGACGCCGTCATCGGTGCCAGATGGCCGTCCTCGAGTATGGCGTCGGGGAACTGCCGATGGAGCAACTCGCCACACTCGGCCCTTCCTACCGGGCGTCCGCCCTCGAAGGTGTCGTAGAAGAGTCGACCGTCGCGCTGCCCCAGCAGGAGGTGACCCGGAAACCCGATCGGTTCGAGGTGTTGACCCCAACGTCTCCCGATCTCGATGGCAACCAGGGACAAAGTGATCGGAATACCCAGCCGGCGCTCGATGACCTGATGGAGGTAGGAGTTCCCCGGGTCGTAATAGTCCTGCCGATTGCCTCGGAACCCGAGGTCGCTGAAGACGAAGCGGAGGAGGTCGGCCACGCTGTCGATGCTCGGCGCGGTCGAGGCCAGGTCGTCGAGCAAGGTGGGCACCAGCCCCGGCTCCACGGCCGGCGTTGCCAGACCGGCGATGACGTCGGCGACGAGGTCCAGCGTCGGCGTGGGGGTACCGGCGAACAGGGAACGGATCCGGTCCGGTAAGGGCTCGACGTCGGGCCGTGGGTCTTCGTCGCTCAAGGCCAGGAAACTTAGCCTGAACACCGCGTCATTTGGTACCGTCGCCGACCATGTATCCCGGCTTCTACGCAGCGCTCCAGCCCGATCGACCCGCCATCGTGATGGCGGGGGGCGAGATCGTCACCTTCGCCCAGCTGGACGCCGAGGCCAATCGGGTTTCGCACGTCCTTCGGGCCGCAGGGCTCGGGCCTGGCGACCATCTGGCCCTTTGCCTCGAGAATCATGCGCGCTACCTGCCGCTGTTGTGGGGTGCCCACTACGCCGGAGTCATCTACACCGCGATGAGTTCGCGACTCACCACCGAGGAGATGGCCTACATCATCGACAACTGTGGCGCCAAGGCGTTCATCACCTCTCGCCACAAACGAGAGCAGGCCGCCGACCTGGTCGACGCGATGCCCGAGGTGACGCTGAGGCTCATGTTGGACGGGGTCATCGATGGCTACGAGAGCTACGAGGGTGCTTTGTCCGACGCCTCACCCGAACCGCTGCCCGGTGAACGGATCGCCGGCCATGACATGCTGTACAGCTCGGGCACCACCGGGATGCCCAAGGGCATCCTGCCTTCGATCGAACCCCATCGGGTCGAAGATGCCAAAGCCGGTGTCGGTGACATGCTGGCGATACTGTTCGGGATGACCGAGAAATCGGTCTACCTCTCCCCTGCTCCGCTGTATCACGCCGCTCCTCTCCGGTTCTGTCTCGGTGTCCACGCCAACGGTGCCACGGTGGTGGTGATGGAACGCTTCGATCCGGAGGAGTATCTGCGGCTGATTGCAGAGCACCGCGTGACCCACAGTCAGTTGGTGCCGACGATGTTCGTCCGGATGCTCAAACTCGCCCCCGAGGTTCGGTCCGGCTACGACGTGTCGAGCCTTCGGATGGTGGTGCATGCAGCCGCGCCGTGTCCGGTGGCGGTCAAGGAGCAGATGATCGAATGGTGGGGCCCGGTGATCCACGAGTACTACGCCGGGACCGAGGGCAACGGGTTCGTGTACTGCAACTCCGAGATGTGGTTGGCCCACAAGGGGACGGTCGGTACACCGGTCAATTGCGCAATGCACATCGTGGGTGAGGACGGTGAGGAGGTGCCCGTAGGCGAGGAGGGCACCATCTACTTCGAAGGCGGCGCCTCGTTCGAGTACCACGGCGACGAGGAGAAGACATCAGGATCACGCCATCCCCGGGGGTGGACGACCCTGGGTGACATCGGAAAGCTCGATGCCGACAACTTCCTGTATCTCACGGATCGCAAGGCCTACATGATCATCTCTGGTGGGGTGAACATCTATCCCCAGGAGGCCGAGAACATCTTGACCATGCACCCATCGGTCTTCGACGTCGCCGTCATCGGAGTGCCCAACGAGGACTTCGGCGAGGAGGTCAAGGCGGTGGTGCAGTTGGTCGACGAGGGCGAGGCCGGTCCCGAGATGGAGCGGACCCTCATCGCCTATTGTCGCCAGCACCTGGCCGACTTCAAGTGCCCCCGATCGGTCGATTTCCGAGACGAGCTACCCCGTCACCCGACCGGAAAGCTCTACAAACGGCTCCTCAAGGACGAGTACTGGGCCGGACACGACAGCCGAATCTGAGGCAGCCGGATCTCAGGCAGCCGGATCCGAGCCAGCCGAATCCGAGACACTTCGTCACCGACGGGGACCCACCTCGGCCGCATGGGCCAGCTTCTGCTCACAGACGCTGGCCATGATCTCGATGAAGCGCTCGGTGGCAGCCGACGGTGTGCGGTCCTTGTCCCAGACGACCGAGATCATCCGTGGCTCGAGCGGAGGGTCGAGTTGACGAATGGCGACACTGGTGTCGCCGGGGTCGACGGTCAGCAAGGGCATGATGGCGATCCCCATGCCCGCGCCCACCATGGCCTGGACGGCACCGTTGTCGTAGGAGTTGAACACGTAGTTCGACGTGATCCCCAGCCGTTCGAGCTCGGTGTCCACCAGTTGCTGACAGGCGTCGGTCTTGGGTTGTCCGATCATGGGTTGGCCCGAGAAGCTGTACGTATCGACCGGGCCTGCGGGCGTGGACGGGTCGACGACGGCAACGTGGGGGTCCAGACCCAGCAGGAGCGAGTTCACCGAGTCGGGTGTTGGGCCGACGGTCAGACAGGCATCGAGTTCGCCCGTGAACAGCAGATCCAGGTAATTGGTGAGGGGATCCTCCTGGACCAACCGGATCTCGATGTCGGGTGCCTCACGTCGGAAGTGACTGATCGTGGTCGGTAGCACGACGGCGGTCATGGACTGGAAGGTGCCGATGGCGATGGTCCCGGCGATGCCCCGACGGTGACGATCCAGTTCGACCTCGGCCGTCTCCAGTTGGGCCAGCATGATCTCGGCGTGACGGAGGACCACTCGGCCAGCCGGGGTCAACGTTGGACGGCGGGGGCCGCTGGGTCGATCGAAGAGTCTGGCATCGACCACCTGTTCGAGCGAGGCGATCTGATGGGACACCGCCGACTGAGTGAAGCCCAGTCGGGTGGCGGCTTTACCGAACGTGCCCTCCTCGGCCACGGCCCGCAAGGCCAGGAGGTGTCGGACGTCCAGATCGGTCCACATTACCTGATGATAGGAGATATCGATCACTAGGTCCAGAAATGATCGCTATCCCGAATGAAGCGCCATCTGTACGGTTGATGCATGACGACAGCAGTGTGGCCCGCGACCTCTTCAGCAACCTCTCCAGCCATCTCTCCAGCAACCTGGACAGAGGTCGCAGACATTCCCGAGATCGAGACCGAAACCTCGGAAAGCCCGGACACCTCGATCGGCGAGTTGGCGATGTGGGTGGCCCAGTTCGGGTTCGGCGAGGTCGAGATCTACATCGCCGATCTGGTTGCCGCCCTGAGACGGCGGGGTGCCTCGGGTGTGGCCCTGGACGTTCTGGCCGATTGCACCGAACCCGACATCGCTCGAGCCCGGGCGTTCGGTCGGGTGGCCGGGATGGCCCGAACGCTGCCTGGGACGCCGGGCTAGCGGCCGGTGAAGATGGGGGCTCGCTTCTCCATGAACGACGACACTCCCTCGGCATAGTCATCGCTGGCGAAACAGGCGGCCGCAGCGTTGTTGGCCGCAGTCATGTCCCGGCTGGTGTGATCGGCCAGATGGGCTGCGACCGCCATCTTGGTTGCTCGCTGGGTGAGCGGTGCTCGGGTGGCCATGATGCTGGCCTGCTCTCGCACGAAGGCCTCGAGCTCGGCCTTGGGCTTCACGTGATTCACCATGCCCCAACGCAACGCGGTCTCGGCGTCGTAGATGTTGCCGGTGAAGACGATCTCCTTGGTCACTGCCGGTCCGAGC
>CALACD010000393.1 GCA_937890445.1 uncultured Acidimicrobiia bacterium
GCGACACCTTCGGTTCGTTTGCCCTTGATCGTGACCGGGGCACCGACCACCGCACGAAGGTTCGCCTGCATGACATCACGGTGCGGCGCAAGCTTGGGACGGTCCAGAATCAGGGTGCAGTCCACGTTCACCACCTCCCATCCTGCTGCCCGCACCTGCTCGATGGCCCGGGCCAGAAGCTCGAGGCTGTCCGCTCCGGCCAGAGCGGCATCGGTGTCGGGAAACAATGTTCCGATGTCGCCCAGACCAGCGGCACCGAGCACGGCGTCGGCACAACAGTGAGCGACAACATCGGCGTCACTGTGGCCAGCCAATCCTGGATGGCCGTCGAACACCACGCCACCCAGGACCAGCCGCCGGCTCGGGTCATCGGACCAGGGGTGAACGTCGAAACCCTGTCCAACCCGAAACGGCATCGGGGGCGTGGTCTCCACCGGTTCCGATGTTCGATCAGCAGTCATGCAATACCTCGGCGACTCGTAGATCTTCCGGAGCCGTGATCTTCATGTTCGTGACTTCTCCCTCCACATGGACCACCACGCCGCCGATCGCATCGACGAGCGTTGCATCATCGGTGGCGTCGGCTTCGGCACCATGGGCTCGACGCAGGGTCGCGACCGAGAATCCTTGCGGGGTTTGCACGGCCACGAACTCGCTGCGATCAACTGCCCCTCCAGTTCGACGACGAAGCGTGTCGGTCAGCGGCACGACCGGCACCACGCCATCGGGACTGCCATCACCGGCCAATGCGGCGACCACTCTGCCGACGAGGGCATGCGAAGCCATGGGCCGAGCTGCATCGTGAACCAACACCCAGATCGTCGCCGGAGGAAGGGCTTCCAGACCCGCTCGCACCGAGGCGCTGCGAGTCGCTCCTCCCGCCACCACCACCTCGACGGCCAGATCGGACGCTTCGCTCGTGCCCTCGACCAGATCGGAAGGCACGACGGCGACGATGCCTTCCACAAAGGGGCGCAGAGCGTCGATCGACCAATCGATCACCCGACGTGACCCCAACCGGGCCAGTTGCTTGCGCCCTCCGAACCGGGTTCCGTTTCCGCCGGCCACCACAATGGCCCATGGCCGCGCACCGACGATCATGAGTATCGACCCTACCGTCGGCTCGTCGCAGACAAGTGACATGCACCACCCCGATTCATGTACCTTTGCGAGGTGATCGAAACGGAACTCCTACGTTCGGTCGAACTCTTCAGCGGGTTCGACGAGTCGACCCTCCAGCTCGTTGCCAACGCAGCAGAGCTGCGGAAACTGACTCGGGGTGACGTTCTCTTCGCAGAACACGACGATCCCGACGAGCTCTACGTCACGGTACGAGGAAGAATCGCCATGGTGAATCGTTCCGTCGACGGCCGCGAGTCCGTGGTGGCGTTGATGGAAGACGGCGACCTCTTCGGTGAGATGCCGCTGTTCGACCATCAGTCTCGCTCGACCGATGCCCGAGCCCTCGAAGCCTCCGACGTCGTCGCCATTCCCTACGAGCCACTTCGGGAGATCTATCAGAACGACCCTCGTCAGCTGTGGCGAGTCGTCGAGCTACTGACCAATCGCATTCGTGTCATCGACGGAGTACTGGCCGATTCGGTCTTTCTCGATGTGACCGGGCGAACGGCAAAGCGCCTCCTCGAAATCGCCGGCGACCACGACGACTTCTCACTGCCGGTCACGCAGGAGGAATTGGCAGGCATGGTGGGCGCCAGCCGCGAACGCGTCAACAAGGCCATCGCGAGCTTCATCCGACTCGGCTGGTTGGAGCAACACGAACGCAGATACGTGATCCTGAACCGGGCCCAGATGGAGATCCGCGCCAGCTGAATCAGGCTTCGTAACGGTCGAGAATCGAGTTCTCGGCCAATCGGGCAAGGCCTTCCTTGATGTTCTCGGCTTGGAATGAGGACAGACCAGACGCCTCTTGCAGGTCGACGCTGGTGGCTCGAAGCAACCGTTCCAGCGAGCCGAACCGATCGACCATGCGTTGGCTGGCTTGTTCCGAGACCCGGGGCAACCGATTGAGGAAGCGGAATCCACGAGGTTCCAACGTCTCGTCCAGATCCGTGACCGATGCTGCGAGATGCAGCGTCTTGGTCAGCACTTCCTCATCGAAGAGAGCCTCGTCGTCGAGCGCCGACAACCCGTCCATTGCTTCTTCGATGTGGAACGTGGCGTCTTCGTTGAAGTAATCGCGAATGATCAACCTACGATCGTCCACGACCCCGGCCATCAGTTCGTCCAGCTGGAGACGCACCAGACGCCCATCGGAACCGAGCTCGATCAGATTCCGGTTGATCTCGTCGGAGATGCGGACAACCATTTCGATGCGCTGCAACACCTCGATCACATCGCGGAGGGTCACGAGGTTCTCCACCTCGAGAGCGGTGAGGGTCTTGGTCACGGTGTTCAGGCGAGTGCGGTAACGTTCGAGCGTCTGCAGCGCCTGATTCGAGCGATCGAGAAGACGTCCCACCGGCTCGAGCGGATGCCGTTGATCGCCCACGTAGACCTGGATCTCCTTGCGAGACTCCGACACCGCGACCACGGGCACGTGCAGCGATCGGGCCACCCGTTCGGCGGTGCGATGCCGGGTACCGGTCTCGACGGTGGGCACGTTGGGGTTGGGCACGAGGTGCACGTTGGCACGGGCGATCCGGCTGGCGTCACCGGCCAGGATGATGGCACCGTCCATCTTGGCCAGCTCGCCCAGCCGTTGAGGGGTGAACGCTGCATCGAGCAGAAACCCGCCGGAGCAGATGTTCAGAACGTCAGGTCCGTCGCCGATCACGATCAGTCCACCGCGCCCCGACTGCAAGACTCGATCCAGACCATCTCGCAACGGCGAGCCCGGAGCCACTTGGGACAGCGAGCGAAGCAGCATGTTGTCGGCTCGACCGTCCATCGCTTGAGTCTACTCGCTGCCACAACTCGACTCAGCACCACCTTTCGGGCCGCGACGAGACCCCACGCTCAGACCGCGGTCGACGCCACCAGCCTCGACGAAGCCAGTGCATCGACCATCGTCGAGCAGCGATGCAGGTGCAGCCCGGTCGGTCCCTCCGGCGAGTTGAGCGGCACCACGGCTTGACGAAATCCCAGTCGATACGCCTCCTGCAGGCGGCGGTCGAGCTGAGCAGGCAGGCGCAACTCTCCGGCCAGACCGATCTCTCCACACACCACCAGGTCGGGTGGGAGTGGCCGGTCGGTGCCCGCCGACAGCAACGCCAACGCAACTCCGAGGTCGAGGCCTGGGTCGTCACTCCTGGCACCGCCGGCCAACGAGGTGAAGACATCCCGGCCGTCCCAACGGTGACCGGCCCTGCGTTCGAGCACCGCCAGGACCAATCGGAGTCGGCTGGCCGACAGACCCTGAGCCCCGAGATGCGCGGGTTGGTCGCGCCGCTCACCAACGAGGGCCTGGACCTCGACGAGAACCGGCCGGTGACCATCGAGTACTGGCACGATGACCGAGCCGCTGGCGTCGACGGCCCTGTCGGCCAGGAACCACCGGCTCGGATCGGCCAGCGGCTGCAGGCCGACTCCTGTCATCTCGAAGACACCCACGTCGGCTGTCGGGCCGAAGCGATGCTTGACCGATCGCAGGAACCGCAGCTCGGTCGAGCGATCGCCGTTGAACGAGAGCACGGTGTCGACGACATGTTCGAGAAGTCGGGGGCCCGCCAGCGCGCCGTCCTTGGTCACGTGACCCACCAGCAGCACCGAAACGCCGAAGCCCTTGGCCAGATTCACGAGCCGGGACGCCACTTCCCGAACCTGCGACACCGATCCCGGGGCACTGTCGAGATCTACGATTCGAACGGTTTGGATCGAGTCCACCACGACCAATTGCGGCAGCTCACGACTGATCATCGCCGATACGGCGTCGAACGACGTCGTATCGAGTACCGAAAGCGCCGGGGGCACGGCGCCAAGCCTCCGAGCCCGAGCCGCAACCTGGGTGGGGGCCTCCTCACCGCTGACCAGCACCACCTTCGACCCCGACGACGCGATCGACATCGCCACCTGGAGGGTCAACGTCGATTTGCCGATGCCCGGCTCGCCGCTGAGAAGCGTGACCGAACCGGGCACCAGGCCGCCTCCGAGGACACGGTCTACCTCGTCCAGACCGGTAGGGATCGGGACCGAACCGACGTCATCGATGGAGCACAACGCTTCGGAAGCTTCGCCACCGACGCCGTTGTTTCGCAGGGCCGAGGGAATGACCGGCTGCTCGTCGACGGTGGCCCAGCCGCCACACGACTGACATCGCCCCATCCAGTTGGGGAACTCGCCCCCACAGGCGTTGCAGATGTAGACGGGTCGGATCTTGGCCATGCCGCTGACCCTACGCAGGCCGTGTGACATCGGCCTGTGGGCCGACCGTTCAGGCCGGTCCGTCCTCGTCGGCGCCGACATCGAAACTGCGAAGGATGGCATGATGCCGAGCCTCCTCGGCCAGCCCCTCGGGGGCGAACCATGCCGTACGGAAACCGAAGGAACGGGCGGCGTCGAGGTTGTCCAGATTGTCGTCGATGATCATGATCAGGGACGGATCCTCCCCCGTGACCCGTCTCAAGACCTCGTAGATCGGACCGTCGGGTTTGCGAACCCCGACCGCGCCACTGACCACCCAGGGATCGATCAGCTTCTCCAGACTGTGCCGCACCCGAAGCTTGGTAGCCCAGGTCGTGGAGTCGTTGGTGATGCACGCCACACGAACGCCGCGGGCTCGCAGCGAACGGAGGAACTTGACCACGCCAGGGTTCAGCTGGAATCGGGACAGGTAGTCCTCGTCGATCTCGTTCGGGTCCCCGGCCACACCCACCGCGGTCCAGAAATCGGTGGGAGTGATCCGTCCCAGGCTGATGGACCGGGCTCTGGCCACGATCTCGTCGTGGGTGACCTCCGAACCGCGCTCACGTACGAAGGGCACGAGTATTCGATTGATGTCGTCGCCCTCGCGATAGAGCACACCCATACCGTCGAGGGCGACGACCGTCGGGTTCTCCGGGATCTCGTCACCAGCGTCCTCGCCGGCCGGCGTCGACGTCGCGGGTTTCTTCGACACTGGCTTGTCCGACGCTGGCTTGTTCTTGGATGCCCGGGGCGACGAACGAGCGGTTCCCCCTCGACCTCGACGACGCTCGGGGCGCAGCAGACGCAGCAGGTGACCGAACATGACGAGGACGGCCAAGACGGCCGCCACGATGGACACCCCTCGCCAAACGAGCGCCTGCACCTCCTGGGTCGTCGAGTTGATGACCACGTCGACTGCCGACCCGTCCAGCGTCGTGGTCCAGGTTCGGACGGCCTGGTCGCCAGCAGTCAGGTCGACGACTCCGGTCGAAACCACGGGATCGACGGTGCCCGGCATGCGAACGACCAGCGAGACCCGGACATCACCCCCGGTGGCTCCATAGGTCGCGCCGGCGATCTCGCTGACCATCCGACCCAAGGCTGCATCGAGCTCGGGATCACTGAACGCATCCAGGCCCGCCGGGCGCAGCGATCCATCGATCTGGTACTCGACTCGGGCGAAGGCCTTCGTACGCGTCAGTTCGAAATCGGAGAACAAGCCACCCGACCCGCTCAGTTCGTTCATGATCTCGGCGAACTGCTCGGGCGTCCCGAACTGTTTGATCGCCGTGGTCTGCACCGAGCCGTCCTCGGTCGACTCCGGCGGTTGGATCTCCCAGCCCGAGCGGAACAGATCGTCGAGGCGAAGTCCTTCGTCCTCGAGGTCCAGCAGCTGGCCGGCCGCCTCGCGATCGAGCACGACGGTGACGCCCACTTGGCCCGAGCCATCCTCGGCTACGTCGACGGCGACATCGACATCGGTCTCACAAGCGGTCGAAACCACCACGAGGGTCGCCAGAGCGAGCACGTATGCCATCGACCGAAGCCATTGTCGGAGAGCCCAAAACACTGCAGTCGACACTAGCGCTCAGGTTACGATGCCCGACGCAGACTCCGGACGTTGATCGGTGCCGGTATCAGTCCCCGGTTTCAGCCAGTTCGGCCGTCGACGGCGGCTGGAAGCCTTCGTGAGCGGTGAAGCTCAGTTCCCGGCCACCCTCTTCGTTCTCGGCGACGTCGACCACTACGATCTGACCGGCACGGAACTCCTTGTAGAGGAGCTTCTCGGACAAGGTGTCCTCGACCATGCGCTGGATGGCCCGACGGAGTGGACGGGCACCCATGGTCGGATCGTAGCCATTGTCGGCCAGGTGGATCTTGGCCGCAGTGGTGAGCTCCAAGCCGATTCCCTGCCCCTCCAGCTGGTCGGTGACACGCTTGATCATCAGATCGACGATCTCGATCACCTCGTCCTTGCTCAGCTCGTGGAAGACGATGATCTCGTCGATCCGGTTCAGGAACTCGGGACGGAAGTGATCCTTCAACGCGTCATTGACCTTGGCCTTCATGCGCTCGTAGGTCACGGCCTCGTCGTTCTTCGAGAATCCCAGAGTCGCCTTGCGGAGGTCCTGGGTTCCCAGGTTCGAGGTCATGATCAACACCGTGTTGCGGAAATCGACCGATCGTCCCTGACTATCGGTCAATCGACCTTCCTCCAGAATCTGGAGCAGCGAGTTGAAGACATCGGGATGTGCCTTCTCGATCTCGTCGAACAACACAACGGAGAAGGGCTTGCGGCGAACCGCCTCGGTCAGCTGGCCGCCCTCCTCGTAACCCACGTAGCCGGGGGGCGAACCGACGAGACGGCTGACGGTGTGCTTCTCCATGTACTCCGACATGTCGAGGGTGATCATCGAATTGTCGTCGCCGAAGAGGAAGTCCGACAACGTCTTCGCCAGCTCGGTCTTGCCGACGCCGGTCGGGCCGAGAAAGATGAACGAACCCGAGGGACGCTTGGGATCCTTCAAGCCGGCACGGGTCCGGCGGATGGACTGCGATACGGCCCTGACCGCATCCTCTTGACCGATGACCCGATTATGGAGTTCGTCCTCCATGCGCAGCAGCTTCTCGGTCTCCTCCTCGGTCAGCTTGTAGACCGGAATACCGGTCCAGATCGACAGGACCTCGGCGATCGATTCCTCGTTGACTTCGTCGAAGAGATCCACGCCAGAGGCCTTGATCTCGATCTCCATCTCTTCCCGCTTGGCCAGCAGGTCCTTCTCGACGTCACGGAGGCGACCTGCCTCTTCGAAGTCCTGGTTCTCGACCGCTGCCTTCTTCTGCTCGACGACGCCAGCCAGTTCGCTCTCGAGCTCCTTGAATGCAGGAGGGGTGCTCATGCGCTTGATTCGGAGCCGAGATCCGGCCTCGTCGATCAGATCGATGGCCTTGTCCGGAAGGTGCCGATCGGCGATGTAGCGATCGGCCAGGTTGGCGGCAGCGACCAGCGCCTGGTCGGTGATGGTGACACGGTGATGGCTCTCGTAGCGGTCACGCAGACCCTTGAGGATCTCGATGGTGTGAGCAACGGTCGGTTCCTCGACCTTGACCGGCTGGAAGCGACGCTCGAGTGCCGCATCCTTCTCGAGGTGCTTGCGGTATTCGTCGATCGTCGTGGCGCCAATGGTTTGGAGTTCACCACGAGCCAGCATCGGCTTGAGGATGCTGGCGGCGTCGATGGCACCTTCGGCAGCGCCGGCCCCTACGAGGGTGTGGATCTCGTCGATGAACAGGATGATGTCGCCTCGTGTCTTGATCTCTTTCAAGACCTTCTTGAGTCGCTCCTCGAAATCGCCACGGTAACGACTGCCCGCCACCAGGGCGCCGAGGTCGAGGGTGTACAACTGCTTGCCCCGCAGCGTGTCGGGAACCTCGTCGTTGGCAATCATCTGGGCCATACCCTCGACGATGGCCGTCTTGCCCACGCCGGGCTCTCCGATGAGTACCGGATTGTTCTTGGTTCGTCGGCTCAGTACCTGCATCACTCGCTCGGACTCGCGTTCCCGACCGATCACCGGGTCCAACTTCTTCTCTCTCGCCAGCTGGGTCATGTTCCGACCGAACTGATCGAGGATCAGTGATCCGCTCGGGTTGTCCCCCGAACCTCCACCGGTCGCGGCACTCTGCTTGCCGCTGCCACCCTCGCTGCTACCACCACTGGAACCAGCGGGTCCCGAGTAGCCACTCAAGAGTTGGATGACCTGCTGCCGGACACGACTGAGATCGGCACCCAGCTTCACGAGGACCTGCGCCGCGACGCCTTCACCTTCACGGATCAGACCGAGCAGAATGTGCTCGGTTCCGATGTAGTTGTGTCCCAGCTGGAGGGCCTCCCTCAGGGACAACTCCAACACCTTCTTGGCCCGCGGCGTGAAGGGAATGTGGCCACTGGGCGACGATCCACCCTGACCAATGATGTCCTCGACTTGGCTACGAACGGCCTCCAACGAGATGGACAGCGACTCGAGGGCCTTGGCGGCAACTCCCTCTCCCTCGTGGATCAGGCCGAGCAGGATGTGCTCGGTCCCGATGTAGTTGTGATTGAGCAAGCGCGCTTCCTCTTGTGCAAGCACAACCACTCGTCTGGCTCGGTCTGTGAAACGTTCGAACATGGAGACTCCCGTAGGGCGTGAGTTCGGTGGTGGCCAAGTGTACCGCTGCCTTGGTTTGAAGGTCGGCTCCAAGGCGACGGTCGTGAGACATAACCACATTCGACCCACCGATATGCCGCGCCGAACCAACAGACAACCACCGACCGTGTTGGCTGGTTGAGGATCAACGCGCGCCGTGACCTACCGTGGGGACGTGGCTGCCAACCCTCTCTCGCTGCTTCCCACTGGTCCTACCGACAAGGAACGGGTCGAAGCGACCCTTCTCGATGCGGTCAAGATCGCCGGCGATCCCTACCTCACCGAGATCGCGTCACACCTGATCCTCGCCGGCGGCAAACGACTTCGGCCGCTGTTCACCATTGCCGCCGCAGGCGCATCCCTTCCCGATGGCGCCGTCGTGGATCACGATGTCATTCGTGGCGGCGTCGCCGTCGAACTCGTCCACATCGGCTCGCTCTACCACGATGACGTCATGGACGAGGCCCAGATGCGTCGCCAGGTCATCAGCGTCAACGCCCGTTGGGGCAATCTACGGGCCATCCTGGCCGGGGATTTCCTGCTGGCCAAGGCATCGGAGATCGCTGCCGGTCTCGGCACCGATGTTGCCGGGCTCCTGGCCTCGACGATCGCCAAGCTGTGCGAAGGTCAGGTCGGCGAGCTCCAGACCCTGTTCGACCTGGATCGCACGGCCGAGCAGTACTACCCCTCGATCGAGGGCAAGACGGCGTCGCTCTACGCCGCAGCCTGCCGCATCGGGGGCATCGTGTCGAAGCAGTCTCCCGAGGCCATCGACAATCTGACCGAGTTCGGTCGGCTCTACGGCATGGCATTCCAGGTGATCGACGACATCCTGGATGTCATCGCCACCGACGAACAGTTGGGCAAGCCGGCCGGCAACGACATGATCGAGGGCGTCTACAGCCTCCCGGTCATCCAAACGCTGGCCGGACCAGACGGGCTCGCGCTCCGGGAGTTGCTCACCGACGGCCTGACCCTCGACGAACGCCACAAGGCGATCGACATCGTACGCCGGGGGCCGGGAGTCGCGCAGTCCTTCGCAGTCGCAACCGACTTCATCGACCAGGCCAAGCAGGTGTTGTTGCACGTCGGCGACAACGCTGCTGCCACCGCCCTTGCCGGTGCCGCTGACCATCTCCTCGCCTCATCGACCCGCATCGCCACGGCCTGAAAGACTCCGTTTTCCATCCCCGTTTTTCATCCCTGTTTTCCCTCCCCGTTTTCCATCCCCGTTGTTCTCCATCCGCGTCGACCCAGCGGGTAGCGTGATCGCCGAGTGAGCATCACCCCCTCTCTACTGGGCCAGCTGAACGGCCCCAGGATCTCACCTCCGACGCGGGCCACCCTCTTGCGAGGCATTCTGGCGTTCCGCTGGCTGGTCGGCATCTGGATGACCGTGGTCTTCCTGTGGGAGATCTGGGATCGAGGCCGTTCGGACCGCGTCCTCGACGTCGCCCACCCGGTTGCGGGAATCCTCCTGCTGGCGTGTGCCCTCTCGGTGACCGGTTGGCTCACCGTGCGCTACCGGCGAGACGTCGAGGCATTGGTGCTGCCCACACCGGTCCTGGTCGAGATCGCCGTCGGTGCTGTCCTGCTCTTCCTCGACACCTGGGTCTACGGATCGGTTCATTCCCAGGCGTTGCCCACGATCTGGCCGGTGGCGGTGATCTTCACCGTCGCCATCGCAGCGGGTACCCGCCCTGCGGTCGCCACCGGGGTCGGTCTCGGATTGGCCCGGTATCTGGGTTGGCTGATCTTTCCGTTTCCCGACGTGATCAGCCCGTGGAGCCTGTCTCGCATCGCCAGCATCGTGCTGTTCGGCGTTGCCGGTTGGGTGGCCGGCTACCTGTTGTCCCAGCAGGAGGCGGCGGACCGCGAGATCTCGACCTTCCGTGCCCGCGAAGAGGTGGCCCGCACCCTGCATGATGGCGTGTTGCAGACCTTGGCTGTCATCCAGCGTCGTAGTGACGACGCGGATCTCGTCACGTTGGCTCGGACCCAGGAACTGGAGCTTCGCGAGTACTTGTTCGGCACCGTCAAGGTCGATGCCGACATCGCCAGCGCGCTTCGGGCCGCGGCCCGCCGAGCCGAGCAGCGCTATGGTCTGACCGTCCAGGTCGTGTGCGCTCCCGACCTTCCCCCCGGATCTCCGGATTCCATCCACGCACTCGGCTCAGCAGTAGGAGAAGTGCTGAACAATGCCGTCAAACACGGAGGAGCGGACAAGGTGACCGTGTATGCCGAACCGACCGACGACAAGGTTCCGTCCATCTTCGTGTCGGTCAAGGACAACGGCGCAGGCTTCGATCCGGCCACCGTCACCGAAGGTCAGGGTCTTCGTCGATCGGTACGAGGGCGAATCGCCGATGTCGGGGGCCGGGTCGAGATCGATGGCCACCCCGGCCGCGGTGCCGAGGTGAGGATGTGGGTCTGAGATGAGTTTCACCAGTCATGTCACCGTGGTGCTGGCCGACGACCACCCCATTTGGCGTAGCGGGGTTCGAGCCGACCTGGGTGACAATTTTCATGTGCTGGCCGAAGCCGGCGATGCCGATGAGGCCATCGCTGCGATCCACCGCCATCGTCCCGATCTGGTTGTTTGCGACCTCAACATGCCCCGGGGCGGAGGCATCAAGGTGGCCAAGACCTGCGGCGACATGACCAAGATCGTGATGCTGACGGTGTCGGAAGCAGAACGCGATCTCCTGGACGCGGTCGCAGCCGGCGCCAACGGCTATCTGGTCAAGTCGACCCCGCCGCAAGAGCTACGAGACGCCTTGTGGCGAGCGGCGAAGGGGGAACCGGTGTTCTCGCCCGCTCTGGCCAGTCTGGTCCTCGGCGAGTTCCGCAAGATGAGCAAGGACAGCGGCGGCGTCCAGCCCCTGTCGGAGCGCGAACGTGAGGTCCTGCAGTACGTGGCTCGGGGTCACACCTACAAAGAGATCGGCGAACAACTCTTCATCGCACCCAAGACCGTGGAGAATCACGTGCGAAACATCCTGGGCAAGCTGCACCTGAACCGCAAGCAGGAGCTGATCCGCTACGCGTTGGAGCACGGCATCGAATGACCGACCGGCTGACGATTCTGGGGTGTTCCTGGGTCGACGGCCTTCCGTTCGTACGTGTGATCGAGGCCGACTCCTCCAACTCGGAACTACGACCGCTGCTCGGTCTACACCTCGGCTATCGAACGGAACCGGAGGCGGTCCGAACATGCCTCGGCCATCGACCGTTCCGGGGTGATCGCACCTATGTCGATTGTCGGCAGCGGCCGCTGCCGGGAAAGCGCGTCTGCCGGTCCTGTGCCATCGTCGAGGCGACCTTCGCCTCGAACCTGCACCACGCCCACACCAAGGACGACGTCGGGCTCGACCCTGCCATCGCCGCCCATCTCCGGCAACCGAATCTGCTGTACCTGGCCGCCTTCCGTGACGGGTCGGTGAAGGTGGGCACCAGTACCGAGAATCGGCATCGCACTCGGCTCGCGGAGCAGGGGGCGTGGATGGCGCAGGTCGTTGCATGGGCATCGGACGGAATCACCGTTCGACTCCTCGAGGACTGGGTCACCGACAGACTGGGACTTGCCCAGGCCATCTCCTCGAACCGCAAACTCGAGGGGTTCGAACGACCCCGAACCGACGAGGATCTCCAACACCTTTTGGACACCCATCGAGAGCAGGTTCATCGCCTGATGACCCTCGACCGTGACCCCGATCTGCTCCGCCCCCTCGAACGATCGTGGCGGCATCCTCGAGCCGATACCGAGCGCTGGTCGAGCCTGCATCGTTATCCGGCGGATCTTCGATCCGGATCGCACGATCTGGACGTGATCGATGCCTGCGGCCGGATGATCCTGCTGCGCCGACCTGGTGGGCCCGATCGATTCGTGGCTGATCTCCAACAGCTGTACGGCCGAGAACTCGAGTTCGGAGCGTTCGGTTCAGAACCGCTGACCGTGCAGGACTCCCTGTTCTGAACCAGACTGGCGTCATGCCTGGTCTTCTTCCCGATATCGATCCGGACGGTTTGCTCGAGTATTCGGTCGTCTACACCGATCGCGCCGTCAATCACATGAGCCAGGCCTTTCAGCAAACGATGCGGGACATCTCCAGCACGCTGGCCGAGGTGTACCACGCCGAGGCGGTGGCCATCGTTCCCGGAAGCGGCACCTACGGCATGGAAGCGGTTGCCCGCCAACTGGCAACGGATGTCAAGGTGTTGGTCATCCGCAACGGATGGTTCAGTTTCCGCTGGTCGCAAATTTTCGAGATGGGATCGATCCCAGCCGAAGAGATCGTCCTCAAGGCCCGACGGGCCCACGCCGGACCCATGGAGCCCTTCCGTCCGGCCCCGATCGCTGAGGTAATGGCTGCGATCGCAGAACACCAGCCCGCCGTCGTCTTCGCGCCCCATGTCGAGACCTCGGCCGGAATGATCCTTCCCGACGACTACCTCCGAGCCGTCGCCGACGCCGTCCACGGGGTCGGCGGATTGTTGGTCCTCGACTGCATTGCGTCCGGCACGGTGTGGGTCGACATGATCGCCACTGGGGTCGACGTCCTGATCAGTGCACCCCAGAAGGGTTGGAGCGCATCTCCATGCAGTGCACTGGTGATGATGAGCGCAGCCGGAAAGGTGGCAGTCGAGGCCTCGACGAGCACCAGCTTCGCCTGTGACCTCGGCAAGTGGCTGCAGGTCATGCAAGCGTACGAGAACGGTGGTCACGCGTATCACGCCACGATGCCAACCGATGCCCTCATCTCGTTCTGTCGGGTCATGAACGAAACGAAAGCCTATGGCTTCGACAAGGTGCGAGACGAACAGATCGAACTCGGGGCCCGAGTTCGTCAGGTTCTGGCCGGCCGAGGATTCGTGAGCGTTGCCGCCGAAGGTTTCGGAGCGCCAGGCGTGGTGGTCAGCTACACCGACGACCCCGCGATCCAGAACGGGAGCAAGTTCGCCGCTCAAGGTATGCAGATCGCGGCCGGGGTCCCGCTGCGATGCGACGAGGGGGACGACTTCGTCACGTTCCGGCTCGGTCTGTTCGGGCTGGACAAGCTCCACAACATCGACCGGACGGTCGAGAGCCTCGAGAAAGCACTGGCAGCCCTGTGACCATGTCGGCTCCTCCGCAACGGGTCGACGCTCGTCGCCGTCGTCGGTCGCGAACGATCCCGACCTGAGCCGGATTCGCGGTTCTCAGCGCCGACGGGCCACGAAGCGACCGCCCCGGATGCCGCCCTGCTCGAAGCCTTCGAGAATCGTCTCGTTCATGTCGCGTACGATGCCGTAGACCCGCTCGCCGAACTGTTCGACCAGCGCGGCTCGTCGATCCGTCAACCGTTCGAAGATCGAGCAGTACTGCTGAGTGAAAACCGAAGAAAGATCGTCGAACTCCACGTTCTCGAAACCGTTGTCGGCCAGCAGCCCTCGATACTCGTCCGCCGTGGCGGCCCGAGTCGACAGGGCGGCCGACAACACCCGGTCTCGGTCAGCTGTCGACATGCCGTCACCGGCGAGCCAGTCGATGAACGCCATGACCCCACCGGGCGCGGTGACCCGCGCGCACTCGGCGACGAGTTGGGCTTTGTCGGGGATGTGACACCATGCGTCCTGACCCCAGACGATGTCGAAGTCCCCGCTTTCGAACGGCAGGTCGGTCGCGTCACCGGCGACGAATCGAGCTCGGCCCGCCAGATCACGGGCGGCAGCTCGACGGTCCGCTTCGGCGATGCTCGACTCGACCAGATCCAGCCCGGTCACGGTGCAACCGTACCGATCTGCGAGATGCAGCATCGGGCCGCCGACACCACAGCCAACATCGAGAACGTGGCTCTCGTGGCTCACTCCTGCCCGCTCCGCCAACTCATCGGTCGAGGCAACTCCCCCCATCGACAGGTAGTCGGTCGAGTACATGGCCTGCATGACAGCGACACCGGTGACGCTGTAGTTGGACCGAAGAGCGTCGCCCACGGCATCGGTCATCGGTCAGATGCGCTCGATGAGGGTGCCGGTACCAAGACCACCACCACAGCACATGGTGATGACGCCGTAGCGTCCACCCGTGCGCTGCAATTCGTGGACAGCCTTGGTGGTCAGGAACGATCCCGTTGCCCCCAGCGGGTGACCGAGTGCGATGGCCCCGCCGTTGGGGTTGATCTTGTCCCGATTGACTCCGAGCGTCTTCTCCCACGACAACACGACCGATGCGAACGCCTCGTTGATCTCGAAGACGTCGATGTCATCGACCCCGAGTCCTTCTCGTTCCAGGATCTTTCGAGTGGCCGGAATCGGACCCTCGAGCATCAGTTCGGGATCGCAGCCGACCAGCGCCGTCTGAAGCACCCGAGCAATCGGGGTCACGCCGAGTTCGGCAGCCTTGGCGGCGCTCATCATCAACACTGCGCTCGCCCCATCGGCGATCTGTGAGGACGTACCCGCGGTATGGACGCCGTTCTCACGGGCCACCGGCTTGAGTTGAGCCAGCTTCTCCAAACTCGTGTCTCGGGGAATCTCGTCACGGGTCACGACGATGGTCTCGTCGGTCTTGTTGCCGTCGACATCGAGGACCGGGGCCTCGATGCTGATGATCTGCGTCTCGAAGCGGCCCTCGGCGATGGCCGTTGCGGCCCGCTCCTGGGAAAGCAGGCCGAAGACCTCGGTGTCGGCTCGGGAGATGTCGTACTTCTCGGCAATGCGCTCGGCGCCTTCGAACTGGCTGACGAACTCGTAATGCTCGAAATAGGTGCGACTCACCGGCTTGCCGAGGCCGGCTTTGGCTCCAGCGAAGGCATCCGACCCGATGGGAAGCAGGCTCATGGCCTCGACCCCACAGGCCAGGACGACGTCCTCGACGCCCGAGGCGATGAGCGCATGAGCCGTGTTGACGGCGTGTTGCGACGAGCCGCACTGTGCGTCGACCGTGGTGGCCGCGACCTCCTCGGCGCCACCGTGGCTCAGCCAGGCAGTGCGGGTGATGTTCATTGCCTGGGCGCCGACCTTGTTGATGCAACCGCCCACGACCTGGCCGACGTCGGCCGAACGAATTCCGGCCCGCTTGATGACCTCCATCATCACCGGCCCGAGCACGTCGGCGGGATGAGCTCCCGCCAGCGAGCCATTGCGCTTTCCGACCGGCGAACGACCGGCTTCGACGATGACGACCTCGTTCATGGGACTCTCCTGCTCGATGCGGCCTGACGATGGGGTCGAGACCGACAATAGGTTCAGTGCTTGGGCTGATTCAGTGCTTGGTCTGATTCATGCTGCGGTTGGTTCCGCACTTGACTGACGATGCTACGCAGAGGTCGTCGATCGGTTCCATTCGCCGGGCCCAGCACCGGTGAGCAGGACCTGACCCCAGCGCCATCTGGGGGATTGTCCGGAGGTTCGAGAACTCCGAAGACGTCCACCCTGACAGGTATGTCGAACGACCTCGTCAACCCCGATCCCGCGACCCGACGCACGGCAGCCACCGCGTTGGCCGCCATGGGCGCCGCGCTCGTCTTCAGTGCAGCCGGCGTGTTCATCGCGGTGAGATGGGAGCAGATGGGCCTCGAGAGCAAGGCTGCGATCATTGCAGGGCTAGCCCTGGCTTCCTTGGCAGGCGGACGACGCCTTCGGCCCCGACTTCCTGGTGTCGCCGTCGTCCTGTCCCATCTTGGGGCGTTCCTCCTTCCCTTGGACATCGGAGGTGTGGCAACGGCGATGGGAGCATCACGGCCAGTCGTGGGTGTTGTGGGCGGCCTCTCCGGTCTGATCGTGCTCTCGATGCTGGACCGTACGAGATCCCCCGTCATGAGCCTCGGGCGGGTGCTCTCGGCTGGTGGCGTCGGTCTGGGCGCTGGCGCCCTCCTGGAACTGCCAGCGGCCAGTTTGGTGATCGCCATCGGTTTGGCGGCGCTGGTCATCGACCGACGCTCCGATGCCCTCGGCCTCGCTGCTCTGGCCGGGCTCGGACCGCTGTTTGCCTGGGCCGGCCGTCTCGCTCGACCCGACAGTCTGGTCGATTGGCTCGGAGAACAAGCGGCTACGACCCCGATCCAGACCGTCGCAGCGGCGGTTGCGGCAGCATCGATCGCCCTGGCCAGCGGCCGCCACACCGTCGTTGCACCTGCGCCTCCCGATGGTTCGCGAAACCGGTTGCGACCCGAGATCTCCCTCGTGGTGGCGCTTGCGGTGTCCGTGCTGGCCTCGCCCGATGCGACCGCGTTGATCGGGCAGCATCAGGCGGTCACCGTGGTACTGGCTGCGGCCACCGTCTTGGCCCTACGGGTGTTGGCACTCCGCCTGCCACACTGCGATTCGGGGCCCGTCATCGATGGCCTGGCGCTTGCGGTGGCCTCGCTGACCGCCCTGTACGGGCTCAGTGCCCAGCTCGGAACACCCAATCTTGTCTTCATGCCGGCGATGCTGTGGGCTGCAGCCATGCTGACGGCGAGCTGGCTGGTCGCCGACGTCGACCACGGTCGCCGCAACGATCCCGGCACCCGCGCCGCCCGGAGCCTCTGGCGTGGCGATTCCGGAAAGCTGTCGACCGTTGGCTTGATGACCTCGTTCACGGTGGCATGCCTGGCAACCGGCGACATGGCCATCGCGGCGCTGCTGCTGGCTGCAGCGAGCACCGTCATCGGCATCAGTGCTCGTCCCGGCGCCCGGACGACTGCCCGCATCGGACTACCCCTGGCGGTGCTCGTTGCATCCGGCGAGCCCGTGACCCTGGTCGTCGTGGGCATCGTCGCAGCAGTCGTCCTCCAGGCTCGTGCCATCCTCGATCTTCCGGCAGGACCACGCCGGGCTCGCCTCACTCAACTCGCCGGGGTCGCCTCGCTGGCGACGGCCTTGTTCGGATTCACCATCCAACAACGCGCCGGTTCGCTCGTTCCGGCGCTGATGGCATCCAGCGCTGCCGCTACCACGCTCGTGATGCTCGCGCTGAGCTCCGATCGTCTCCGCGTTCCCGATCTCGGGCCTGCGCCTCGGGTGGCCTTGACCTTCTCGGTCCTGCCCTTGCTGTCGACGACGACCCTCGCCGGGACATGGCTGGTCGGCATCGGAGCACTGTTGTTCCTCGACCTGTTCCTCGACCTCTCCCGCCACGGGCTCCCGGCCCGTCAGCCCCAGCTCGAGATGCTCGCATCGTGTGCATTGGTACTCGGATCCTGGATGATCTGTGGTGGGACCCGGGTCGACGTGCTCGAGGGATGGATGCTTGCTCCCACCGTCCTCTTGGCCGGATTCGGAATCCGGGCCATGCGCGATGGGGCCTCGTCGTGGCACGGCCTGGCACCGGCTGTCACGTTGTTGGGGGTGTCGGCCTTCCTCGAACGGATCGGCGGCGGCGGCGGGTGGCATGCCGTGGTGGCCGGCACGCTCGGTCTCGTCGCCCTCGGCGTCGGCGTCGAACGACGATGGGCCGGACCCAGCGTGATCGGGACCGTGCTGCTGTCGGCGACCGTCATCATCGAAGCTTCCGGCGCCATCCCTCGCCTACCGGTCTGGATGTTGTTGGCCGTCGGGGGAGCAATTCTGCTCGGAGCTGGAGCGCTTCTGGAACGACGGCAGGGGGTTGGAACCAGGTCCACCGTCGCGGCGGCGTGGGCCGAATTTCACTGACCCTGGCGGACGGCGTGGCCCGTTGCCGGAGCCTCCCGTCCGTTACCGAACGCAGCAAGTGAGCACTCTGTGTGGCTACTAGCCTTCCCTTCCGTGGATGGAACAGCGCAGGAGTCGACGATCGGCGGTCGGTGGCGGTCTGAACCACCGTATCGCTTCGTCCTGACCCACCTCGGTGGACTCAGCGCCGGCCCTCGCTTCGGGCTGGGCCAAGGCACCCAGACCTTTGGCCCGGGCCCGCACGAGCACGGCGATCCATCGGTCGCCTTCTTCGACCTGACGATTCCTCCTGGCCATGATCGCGGCGGCCAGGTCGTTGTCTCGCCGGCGAAGGACCTACCCGAAGCGTTCCTCGACCGATGCCGACTCGATCACGTGTCCTTGACCGGCACCGAGCGGTTCGAGCCAGGGCAGGTGCTCACGGTGGGTCCCGACCAGTTCCTGCTCGAGTCCCCGGCCCCCGCCGACGTCGACCGACCGGCGCCGAGGGCACGGCCGGCCATTCCCGCTCGACCTCAACCACCAATGCTTCCGAGTCGGACCTGGCTCCTCGCCGGGACGGTCCCGCTCGTGGGTGCAGCG
This sequence comes from uncultured Acidimicrobiia bacterium, assembly GCA_937890445.1. Classification (GTDB taxonomy): domain Bacteria; phylum Actinomycetota; class Acidimicrobiia; order Acidimicrobiales; family SZUA-35; genus JAHECQ01. The sequence continues at coordinate 18,753 of CALACD010000393.1, forward strand.
CTGGTCCTGCTTCTGGTCGATCGACGTTTCTGGATCCTGGCCGCCCTGGCTCTCTGCGCCGCAGCCGCCCTGTGGTTCGGCTACCGACGGGTCCGAACCCGTCGCGTCGAGCAATGGCGGATGGCCCGACAGCGGCGAGTCGACGACTTCACTCGTTCGCTGCAGTCGGCCAACCGCGCCGAAGCCGCCGAGCGCCGAAAGGGCGTCGGCCTCCCATCGGAGGTCATCGCCTCGGCGACCCATGGCTCACTCCTCACGCTGACCTCGCCGCATACCATCGCCATCGGTCTGACCACCGATGCTGCCCCGACAACCTGGGCCCCCGACGAGTTGCACCACGTCGACACCGACCTACGCCGGGTCATGACCGGGAACTCGATGCTGACAGCCGTTCCCATCACCGTCGACCTGTCGTGCACGGTCATCGGGCTGAGCGGCCCGCGAGCCGCGACACTGGCGGTGGCCCGCCACCTCCTGACCGCCAATCTGCTCAGTTCCGAACCGCTTGGTGTTCATCTCGACGTGGCCGATTCGCCAGACTGGACAGCGTTCGATCTCGATGATCGACCGGCGGGGGATCTCTTCTACGTGACCGACCGACTCGACCTGCCCGCCCGGTTCGTGCGGGCGGGGCTCGTGGTGGCCGACACCGACGATCAGCTCCCCTCCTTTGCCACCGCTCGGGTGCGCCTCGATGATGCCGGTTACGCCAGCCTCGAGGACGAGGCCGGACGTGTCGTGATCGATCGTTTCGTTCCGCTGGGCATCACCGATGCCCAGACACGTTCCGTCCTGCACAACCGCATCCGCGTTCCGCCACTCGATTCCGCCACGATCGATCCCGAACATCGGGCGACCGAGAAGCCATCGACCGGGGCCGGCGACGACGGAGCGATCGTGGTGATCAGCAGCGACCGCAGGACGAACGACGCGGTCCTGGCCAGTCTGGCCGTCGATCTGCTACGACGACCGGATCGGACACGGCTGTCCGTCTTCGTACTGGACGGTACGAGCCGAGGGCTCATTCGTCTCGCTCAGCTCGACCACACCCAGGACTACGCAGCTGCCGATGACCCCGTCGGGGTCGAACGGGTGCTCAGAGCGGTGGAACACACGATCGGGGCCGGCACCCGACCGGCGCCACCGCCGGTGACCGCCGTGCTCCTCACCAGCGACATCGACGGCCTGATATCGTTCCTGGACCGAGCCGGCCGCGGCGATCTGATCGGTCGCCTGCTGCACATCGTCGACACCCACGATCGCATTCACCTGATGATGGCCGCCTCCCAACGGACCGAGACGGCCCTGGCACCGCCGTTCGGCGACCGATTCGCCACCCGGCTCCACTGTCGGGGTGACATCGGTGTCCTGGAGAGCGTCAGTGCTACCAGGACCATCTCGCTGACCGCCATCTCGGGCCGCGATCTCACCGGTGCCGTGGCCGACCTGCGGGGCCGACGAACTCGGCCTCAGAACTGCTCGGGGCGAAGCGTCGGGAACAACACCACATCGCGAATGGTGTGAACATCGGTCAACAGCATGACCAGGCGATCGATGCCGATTCCGAGGCCACCCGTCGGCGGTAGGCCGTACTCCATGGCCCGTAAATAGTCTTCATCGACCACCATGGCTTCGTCGTCGCCAGCCTCACGCTGCGCCACCTGATCCTCCATTCGAGCCCGCTGCTCGGCCGGATCGATGAGCTCGCTGAAGGCGTTGCACAGCTCACGACCGGCAACGATGCCCTCGAAGCGTTCGGTGAAACCAGGCTTGGACCGGTGGTCGCGGGACAGAGGCGAGACTTCCTTCGGGTAGTCGGTGACGAAGACCGGTCCCCACAGTTCGGCTTCCGTGGTCTTCTCGTAGATCTCCAGGATGATCTTTCCCGGTCCGTAGGACGATTTCACGGGCACACCGAAACGTTCGGCGTGCGCCCGCAACTCCTTCAGGGGCATCTCGAGGTCGAGTTCGACTCCGGCGTGCTCGGCAATCAACTCCAACATGGTCACGCGTCGCCAGGGAGCGGCCAGATCGATCGAGCGATCGCCGTAGGCAAGCGTGGTGGTTCCGTGCAGCTCCATCGCGAGATGACTGACGAGCTGTTCGACCAACTCCATCATGTCGCTGTAGTCGGCGTACGCCTGGTACAGCTCGAGCATGGTGAACTCGGGATTGTGCCGGGTGCTCATGCCCTCGTTGCGAAAGACCCGACCAATCTCGAAGACACGTTCCAAGCCCCCGGCGGTGAGTCGCTTCAGGTAGAGCTCCGGGGCGATGCGGAGGAACAGTTCGGTATCGAGGGCGTTGTGATGGGTCGTGAAGGGTCGGGCCAGGGCGCCGCCGGGAATGGGGTGGAAGATGGGCGTCTCGACCTCGAACGAGCGATCCTCGAGCCAGCGACGAATCAGCGAAACGATGCGCGAGCGCTGGATGAACACTTCGCGGGCTTCGGGCGTTACCCAGAGATCGACATAGCGCTGCCGGTACCGAAGATCGGGATCCGAAATCCCGTGCCATTTGTCCGGAAACGGTCGACGGGCCGGCGCCAGGAGCTCCCACTGCTGGACCTTGACCGACAGTTCGCCTTTGCGGGTCTTCATGACCTCACCGGTCACCCCGATCCAATCACCCAGATTCAGTTCACAGAAGTCGGTGAACTCAGGAGTCACCTTGGCCGGCGCGAACAACTGGATCCGACCTCCGGAATCCTGGAGGGTGCCGAACGCCAGCTTGCCCTGCACCCGTCGCAGCATCAGCCGTCCGGCGATGGTGACCTCTGCCCCCGTCTCGGCGCCGTCCTCGATCGAACCGTGCTCGTGGCGAACCTGCGCCGAGGTGGCGGTGGGCCGAAACGTATAGGGAATCGGTCGCATCTCAGCCACCAGCGAAGTCGGCGGCGCCGACCGTCCGCTCCGCGGCCGCGACCAGCGCTCGACCCGAAGGCCCCATCTGACGCCCCAGGATTCGTTCGATCACGATGATGGCCTTGGTGGTGTCGGGCACCATGCCGCTCCATCGGAGATATCCGGCGAGCACGCCCGCGATACGATCGCCCATTTCTTCTCCGTGCAACAGCAGGCGGTGCCCGGCCTGCAACAACGAACGGAGCTCGGGGTAGATCTGGCCCATTGCCACTTCGTCGTCGACGGTCGGAGCGAATGGCCAATGCTTCCAGGGCATACCCAGCTCGTCGTAGCTGTGCAGGTTGTGGTTGGACGGAATCAACGACACCACGAAGGCGAAGTCGTTCTCACGGATCCAGATGATCTCTTCCTGGCGGCGAACCCGCCGATGATTCATCCCGTAGCCGCCAGGCCGCTCGCAAACTCCCAACTGACCATCGATGATCCAATGGAAGTGACGCGGCTTTATGCCTTGCGCCCACTTGCCCTTCGCCATGACGTCAGTCCTCTCGGAGTTGGGCCGAGACGATCGGCCACCGAACTCATCTTGGAGCCCATTCGGTCCACTTCAACCCAGATGATCGTAGCCAGCCGTCTCCCCGGCCCACCCATCGATTCGGAGGACTCCCCGAGTGCGGGCCACTCGCCGACCGCCTCGGAGCTGACATGCAACCGCCCGACCCTCGACCACTTCGAGCACTCGAGCCATCTCTGCGGTCGAGGGTGGATAGCCACCCGCGTCGGTGAGCCAACGTCGAAGCACCATCGACCGAACCGCCGGAGCCACGGACCGAAGGGCCAACGTGTCCGTCGGATCGACACCGGCGGTGAACGTGTGCAGTGCTGCATCCGCAGCCCTGGCGTGATCGGCCATCCGGTTGATGAGCGGAACGGGGTCCCGATCACTGATCGATGCCATCAACGGCAGGAGTTCGTGTCGAATGCGGTTCCGCACGAAACGGGGGTCCTGGTTGCTCGGGTCGTCGATCACCACCAGCCCGAGCAATCGGCAGAGTCCTTGCGTCTGCCATCGGCGCAGACCGAGCAGCGGATGCGGTGGGCCCGGGGCCATGGCCCCGAGTCCGGTCACCCCCGTTCCCCGCAGCAGGTTGATCAGCACCGTTTCGGCCTGGTCGTCTGCGGTATGCCCCGTGAGAGCATCGGGCCCCAACACCGAGCGTCGAGCCTCGCGACAGCGAGCCTCCAGATTGGCCCCATCGACGATCTCGACCCGCTCGGCCCGAAACCGGGCACCGAAGCGCTCGGCGGCCGCCTGCACGATCAACGCCTCGTCCTGGGATCCGACCCGAAGTCCGTGATCGACGTGAATCGCCGTGACATCGCATCCCGCACCGCACGCCAGCGCCAGCAGTGCCAGCGAATCGGCTCCGCCAGACACGGCGCACGCCACGGTGGTGCCTGCGGGGGGAAACGCACAGAGGGGGAGGAGCTCGCCGATCGACGGAACGGACGTTCTCGAAGCTGCAGGCTCAGCCACGAACCGGCGTGTCGACCCGAGCGATCCACAGCCCAGGATCTCGAATCTCGGCGATGTCGGGCAGCATGTCGGCGCTCTTCCAGACCTGGTCGAACAACTCTCGACCTCCGGCTGCCTCCACCGTCGAGACGAACTTCTCGCCCTCGGCATACTGCGCCAACTTGGCCTCGAACCCCAGCAGCTTCTGGAAGAACTTCGACGGACCAGAAGCTGATGAACGACGTTGACTCATGACCCGAGCGAATCGAGGTTGACCAGGGATCAGACCGCGGCCGGCCCGATCCATGGTGATGTCTCCATGTCCCTCGAGCAGGCTCATCAGACCGGTGATCCGATCGAGTACACGTTTCTGCTCGGGCGATGCCAGCAGGACGGAGAGTCCACCATCGAGCGACCCCTTCGAACCGCTGCGCCGAGCCTCGACCGCCTGTTTCAACGCGGCCACTACTCGATCCGGATCCGGGTCGACCGAATCGAGAAGCTCGTTGACCAACGACAGGAAATAGGGTCGCAGCCACGGGACCCCGGTGAACTGAGCCCGGTGGGTGCACTCGTGGAGAGCGATCCACAATCGGAACTCGCGGGGCGCGAACCCATAGCGCTTCTCCAGGCCGAGCACGTTGGGGGCTACGTAATAGACCCAGTCCTGGTCCTCGGGCCGTTCGTCTTCGATGATGAGCAGGTCGTACTGGCCGATGACGCGAGTCGACATCCAACCGAGCATCGCGCCCATCTCGACACCAGCGACCCGGGGGCCGACCGCTCTCCCGATCGGCTCGGTGACGCGAGCGAGGGGCTCGGTCAAGCGGGACAGTCGACCCGGCTCTCGATCGACGGGATCATCGTCCAACCGGCCCAACAGCGGTCGCATCAATCGATCGAAACTGGCCAGATTGGCATCGACCCACATCATTCGATCCGCTACCCGCGCCCGAGCCGGGCCGGCCAGCGAAGGAAGGCCGGTCTCGACGGCGACAAGTTCCTCGGCCTGACGGGTCAAGGCCTCCAGGTCCGGCTGGAGCGACTCGACGAGAACCTTGTCGGTGACCGGCTCGCGACCAGAGACCTTGTTCGCAACCTTGCGAGCCAGGTCCCAGTCGACAGCGTTCGACACTACGGCTTCTTCGGGTACCTCGGGTTCTCCACCTTGGAGAAGTAACCGACGACCAGCGAGACAACGAGCAGGATCGCACCGATGGTCAGGAAGAATCCGATCCACCAGTGCCAGATGACAGCCAAGAGCATGTCCTGAGTGTAGAGGATCCGAGGCCCCGCCCCGATCTGCCGGTCACCTCGATCACCATTCGAGGCGTCGACGACCCGCCATCAGACCGGTAGGACCGCTTCAGGAAGGCGGTTCTGGATCATCGAGGCAAGCCAGGATCCGCTCACGGAGTCCGACAGGAAGCTCACACCGACAGCCCTGTCGCACGACCGTTCGGAGACGAACATGGAAGTCGACGGCGTCGGCGCAGGGCGGGCACTCGACGAGATGGGCCCGCAGAACGGTGATCCGGGTCTCGGTCGAGGACTCGTCGACGATCGTGTACATCTCTGCGAACACCTCGGCACACAAATCTGGATGATGCAGATCCCGTTGCAACTCGGGTCCACCGGATGCTGGCTGATGCTCGTGTCGATCGGTCATGTCTCGGTCGTGATGGTCTCGGGGACTCCGGCTGCGTCGACGATGCCCTCATCGTCGTTGCGTTCGGACTCTGCTTCTGTTGGGGCCACCAGCCCTCGGGCCACGGCGAACTCGTACAACTCCTGTTGCAAGGCTTTTCTTCCCCGATGCAGCCTGCTCATGACCGTCCCGATCGGGACGTCCAGGATCTCCGCGATCTCCTTGTATGCGAATCCCTCGACGTCAGCCAACAACACCGCCATGCGATACGCCTCGGGGAGCGCCTCGACCGCGGCGATCACCTCCGACTCGGCGAAGAGTTCCATCATCTCGTCCTCGGCGCTCTGTCCGAACTGAGTCGGGTTCCGCAGGCGTCGATAGAGGTAGAAGTCCTCGAGATCGTCCAGGTCGGTCTCGTCTGGTCGACGTTGACGGGATCGAAACCGGTTGATGTGTGTGTTGGACAGAATGCGGAACAGCCACGCCCGCAGGTTGGTGCCCTCGGTGAAGGAGCCATAACCCCGATATGCCTTGAGGAACGTCTCCTGCAAGAGATCCTCGGCGTCGGCGTCGTTCGCGGTCAATCGACGTGCTGTGGAGAAAAGCGACGCCATGAATGGCTCTGCGTCGGCCACGAAGGTCGCTTGATCTGCCACATTCGGAGGATACTGGGCCATGCCTCTTGGCCACCTCGGAATCAATGTCAGCGATCTCGAACGTAGTCGCGCCTACTACAACCGCCTGCTCCCACTCCTCGAGTTCGAGCGCTTCTTGGATCACCACGACGAGTTCGCGTGGCGTCCGGCCGGCGGAAAGTCCGGCACGTATCTGTTCTTCTACCCTGCGGCGCGGCTCGGCGCGCAAGGCCATGAACAGGCAGGATTGCAGCACCTGGCGTTCATGGTGAGGACCCGGGCCGTGGTGGATCAGGTACGTGACCTGGCAGCTGAACTGGGAAGCCCCATCGTCCACGAGCCGAAGGAATGGCCCGAATACCCGCCCCCCTACTACGCGACGTTCTGGCAGGACCCCGACGGCTTCTTACTGGAGGCGGTCTGCCATGCGAGCCCGGAACGAGAATTGAACTCGTGACCTACGCTTTACGAGAGCGTCGCTCTACCAACTGAGCTATCCGGGCAGGTCTGCAAGCTTATCGCCTTCGCTCGGCTCCGAGGTCCAGCAGCAGCGCCTGCAGGAGAAGCACCTCATTGGGATTGCGCACCAGTGCCTCCGCGGTCTGTTGGATTGCGTCGAGGGCTCCCAGCAGCTGCCCGTCATGCGACTCGACCAGCTGATCGCGATAGGTCCGAGCCAACGTGGCCAAGCCGAAACGGAGCTCGTCGATCCGCAGTCGGCGAATCTCCCGCTTGTGACGGGCCACCAGCGCCGCACGTCCGGCCCCCCGCTCCCCGGTTCGTTCGATCCGAGCTTCGAGCTCGACGAGTTCGGACTCCTGGCGTGCCACAAGTGGTTCCTGCGCCCCGTCCATGCTCTCTCGAACCTGATTGACCAGTTCCCAGACGGTGACACCACGCCCATCGAGTCGAGGCGGGATCGAACGCCACAATTCGGCTCGGACGGCCACCGCCTCATCGGTCGACAACAGCCGGGCTCGGTCGACATCACCACCAGAGGCATCGGCCGCGATCTTTGCCCGTTTGGGACTGGCTCCCTCGGCCACCAACAGTGCGGTGATCACCTGCGGCGCCACCGATCCGAACTCGACGGTGACGCACCGGCTCGCGATCGTGATGATCTCGGGGGGAACGTGCTCGGCCAACAACACGAAGATCGTCGATGCCGGTGGTTCCTCGATCAACTTCAAGAGGCGACCGACCGCGGCTTCTTGAATGAGATCGACACCGACCACGACGATGACCTTGCGGGGGCCTTCGACCGGTGACAACTGGGCGGCCCGAAGGATTTCGGTTGCCTCTTCGACCCGTAGAGCTGCACCCTCGGGTTCGATCACGACCACATCAGGGTGCAGGGCCTCGATCGCCAGCCGGCGGGCCCGCACCGCGGCGACTCCGTCGAGGCCATCGGACAACACGAGCGCCGCGAATCCGAGCGCAGCGGCGTAGGTGCCGTTGCCTTGCCGCCCCTTCAGCAAGTAGGCGTGAACCGGAGCAGCCGCCGCCGCGGTCAAACGCTTGATGGCGGCCTCCTGACCGATGATGGACGCAAAGGCTCCGGGTTGTTCGTGGTCGGCCGTCAGCACAGCGCTCACGGCTGAAAGCGGTGACCGACGGCATCCCAGACTGCCGCCGCCACCGCTTCGATCGATCCGCCGGCCGGCACCGTGTGCCAGCGCTGTCGATCCCGTGCGGCCAGCAGGCGGAAGGTGTCGTCAACCCGTTGATGGAAGGCTTCGGTCTCCTGCTCGAGCCGGTCCAGGCGCCGATCGAGACGTCTCCTGGCTTCCTCCCGAGGCAGCTGAAGAAGCACCACGGCATCCGGCCAGCGCCCGCCGAGAGCCCAATCGTTCACCGTCTGCACCTCGTCGATCCCCAACTCTCGTCCTCCGCCTTGGTAGGCCAACGACGAGTAGGCCGAACGGTCCGAGACGACATGACGGCCGGCGGCAAGGGCGGGTAGCACGACCTCGTCCAGATGCTGGGCTCGATCTGCGGCCATCATCAACGTCTCGGCTCTGGCCCCGATGGTTGCTTGCTCCGGGTCGAGGACCAAGGTTCTCAGCGATGCTCCCAACGAGGTCGCTCCCGGCTCGAAGCTGACCAGACCCTCGACGCGCTCGGCCAACACGCGCGCCTGGGTGCTCTTGCCGGTTCCTTCACCGCCTTCGAAAGCGATGTACTGCGCGCCGAGCGAGGACAACGTTCTAGAAGGGAGTTTCTTCGTCGGATGTGTCCACCGCCCGAGCCGGCGCCTTCTTGGCCGTTGCCTTCTTCTTGGCCGTTGCTTTCTTGGCCGTTGCCTTCTTCTTGGCCGTTGCTTTCTTGGCCGTTGCCTTCTTGGCCGTTGCCTTCTTCTTGGTTGCCTTCTTCTTGGCTGCCTTCTTCTTCGTGGCGGGCCCCTTGGCCCGTCGATCGGCCAGCAACTCCATGGCTCGTTCGATGGTGATCTGCTCCGGATCGTCACCCTTGCGAAGGCTGGCGTTGGTTTCGCCATCGGTGACGTAGGGACCGAATCGACCTTCCTTGAGCGTGACCTGCTTGTCGTTCGACTCGTCGACGCCCACGATCTTCAAGGGCGCTGTCGCCTGCTGACCTCGTCGCCGCTTGGGCTGGGCCATCACCTCGATCGCCTGATCCAGGGTGAGCGAGAAGAGCTGGGATTCGGCCTCGAGACTTCGGCTGTCGCTCTTCTTGCCCTCGGAGTTGTCGGTGACCTTCGTGATGTAGGGACCGAACTTGCCGTTCTGAGCCGTGATGACCCCGCCGTCGCCCGGGTCGACACCGACCACTCGGGGCAGCGACAGAAGTTGCACGGCCTGATCGAAGGTCAGAGTCTCGGGCTCCATATCCTTGAACAACGAGGCAGTGCGCGGTTTCTCGACGGTTTCGTCGTTGTGCTCCCCCATCGTGAGATACGGCCCGAAACGACCGGCCTTCAACAAGATGGGCAGTTGCGTCTCGGGATGAACGCCGACTTCACGATCACCCTTGGGCGCCTCGAGCAGTTCGACGGCCTTGGTGAGGGTGAGCTCATCGGGAGCGATGTCATCAGGGACCGAGGCTCGATCCTCGCCCCGCTCGAGATACGGCCCGTAGCGACCGACCCGAGCGACGATGGCCACCCCATCGGCATCGACCCCGAGCGGAATCGAGTTGATGGCGCGGGCATCGATGTCGCCCAATTGCTCGTTGACCTTGTCCCGCAGGCCTGGCTCGTCGTTCTCGCCGAAGTAGAAGGCTCGGAGGTACGGGATGGCTTCGGCATCACCGTCGGCGATGTGGTCGAGATCGCTTTCCATTCGGGCGGTGAAGGCGTAATCGACGAGATCGGGGAAATGGCTCTCGAGCAACGTGACGACTGCGAACGCCTTGAAACTCGGTACCAGGGCCGTGCCCTTCTTCCAGACGTACTCCCGAGCCTGAATCGTGCCCATGATCGATGCGTAGGTCGAGGGCCGGCCGACGTCGAGTTCCTCGAGCTTGGCCACCAACGAGGCTTCGGTGTATCGAGCCGGCGGCTGGGTGTCGTGGCCGGCAGCCTCGATCTCACGCACGGTCGCCGCATCGCCCTGTTGGAGCGGGGGCAGGAGCTGAAGACTCTCGTCCTTGGGGGCAAGGCCATCCCCGGCCTCGACGTCATCATCGGTCGACTCGCGATACACGCTGAGGAAGCCCTGGTGGGTGATCACGGTGCCCGATGTCGAGAACACCGCGTGGTGCGCTTCGCTGGTCAGCCCGGTGCCGGGCGACGCCTCGGTGTCGACGCCCAGACGGAGGGTCACCGTCTCCCCGGTCGCATCGGTCATCTGTGACGCAACGGTTCTCTGCCAGATCAACTCATAGGCCTTGAAATCCTGGGTCGAGAGTTCCGATTTGACCTGCTCCGGAGTTCGGAACGCATCGCCGGCTGGTCGAATCGCCTCGTGAGCCTCTTGCGCATTCTTCGATTTGCTCTTGTAGGTCCTCGGTTCGTTCGGCAGGAAATCCGAGCCGTACCGTTCGGTGATCTGGTTCCGGGCCGCGGTGACTGCCGTGTCCGACAGCGTCGTCGAATCGGTTCGCATATAGGTGATGTAGCCACGCTCGTACAGACCTTGGGCCACTCGCATCGCCTGAGCTGACGACATGCGGAGCCGGCGGCCGGCATCTTGTTGATAGGTCGAGGTGATGAAGGGGGCAGCCGGACGGCGACGGTACGGCTTGGCTTCTCGGCTCTCGACCGCGGCGGGGCGATCCTCGAGTGCCACCGCCAGCTGCTGAGCCGCAACCTGGTCGAGATGCACCGCTTCGGTCCGAGCCAGCCGACCGGAACTGTCGAAGTCTCGTCCCGTGGCCGTCTTGTTGTTGTCCAGCTCCACCAGCATGGCCGTGAAGTCACCATTGGCTCCCTCAGCGGCGAACGTGGCTTTGAGATCCCAGTAGTTGGCCGACACGAAGGCCATCCGCTCGCGCTCACGCTCGACCACGATCCTGGTGGCAACCGACTGGACTCGACCGGCTGACAGGCCCGGCATGATCTTCTTCCACAGGACGGGGGACACCTCGTAGCCGACCAAGCGGTCGAGCATCCGTCGGGCCTCCTGCGCATCGACGACCCGACGATCGAGCTCACCAGGGCTTTCGATGGCCCGCTGGATGGCTTCCTTGGTGATCTCGGTGAACACGATTCGCTTCACCGGAACTCTCGGATTCAGGACTTCGGTGAGGTGCCAGGCAATGGCCTCTCCCTCACGATCCTTGTCCGTAGCCAACACCAGTTCGCTGGCATCCTTCATCAGCGCCTTCAGTTTCCGTACCTGGTCACGCTTCTCGGTCGACACCACGTAGAGGGGCTTGAAGTCGTTGTCGACGTCGATGCCGAGGCTGGCCCACTTCTCGCCCTTGTAGGCCGCCGGGACATCTGCGGCATTGCGCGGCAGATCGCGGACATGGCCAATCGATGACTCGACCATGTATTCGGCGCCAAGATATTCGGCGATCTTTACCGCTTTTGCCGGCGACTCGACGATGACCAAGGGTTGTGACACGTGGGGCAGACTACGAAGGTGAGCGCCGGTTTTGCGAGCATGCCCGTGTATTTCGACGTCGGCGATGCCCTTCGAGGTACCTCAGTGAGTGCTGTTCTCGACTGTTGACGACGCCTTGAGATCGACATCTGGCGTGGTCCGCAAGAGTACCCAACCAACGATCGTGGCCAGGACCGAAGCGGCCAGAATCCCGAGCGTGGCGTCATCTGCGAACTCCGGATTGTCAAAGGCCAGACCAGAGATGAACAGGGCAACCGTGAATCCGATTCCGGCGACGGCGCCTGCGGCCAAGACGTGCCGGATCGAGACGCCGGCCGGAAGGTCAGCGATCTTCAGCTTGATCGCCAACCAAGAGAAGATCGTGATGCCGATGGGCTTGCCCACCACCAGGCCGACGAGGACGCCCCAGGTGATCGTGGACGAGAACGCCTTGCTGATGGCATCTCCGGACAAGGCGACTCCGGCGTTTGCCAGGGCGAAGATGGGCACGATGAGGAAGCTCGTCCAGGGACTCAACACGCCGATGAACCGTGACGTGATCGCTACGGTCTCCCTCGCCTTCCAGTTGGCGTCGCGGACCCGCCCGACCGAGCCCTCGCCGGAGAAGATGTCCTCGAGACCCTCGAAGGAACGGCCTCCCAGAAGCGGTACCGCGGGTGCAAGGAGCCCGAGGGACACGCCAGCGATGGTGGCATGGATCCCCGAACGGAACGTTGCGTACCATACGAAGACCCCGACCAGCACGTAGACGGGCACGTACCACACTCGATAGCGACGCAGGGCAGAGGTGAGGGCGAGCCCGGCAACCGCTGCCAACATCCACCCCATGCTGAACCCGGTCGAATAGAAGACCGCGATCACGACAATGGCGCCGATGTCGTCGACGATGGCCAAGGTCAACAAGAACAACTTGAGACGCTGCGGCACCCTGGGCCCCATGAGGGCCAGTACGCCCACGGCGAACGCAATGTCGGTTGCCATGGGAATTCCCCAGCCGCCGAAACCATCCTGGCCGAGGTTGAAGATCATGTAGATGGCAGCGGGCAGGACCATTCCGCCCAGCGCAGCAACGGCGGGGAGGGCCGCCACGCGCGGATCCTTGAGATCACCCACCACCAATTCCGACTTGATCTCCAGACCGACGACGAAGAAGAAGAGCGCCATCAGTCCGTCGTTCACCCACTGCTCGATGTTCAGCGGATGACCGTCGTGGATGAACGGTTGCCAGGCACCGATGGCGAAGTCGACCTCTGTTTCCCAGAAGTGATGGTAGGTGTCGCCACCGAAGTTGGCCCACAACAACGCAGCAGCGGTCGCGATCAACAGGAGAACGCCTGACGCCGTTTCCTGGGCCAGGAATCGAACCATGGGACGGGCCACGGCCCGAGCCAAGCGGGTATCGCCGCCACTCCAAGCTTCATCTCGCACCGACAGAGGGGATTCAGACATGAGGGCGGGAGTTTACTGCTCGAGTTCCATCCGCACCGTGGTGCCGGCCGAAGTCGTCTCGAACACGACATCGCTGCTGCTCAACAACTGCATCAGGGGAATGCCGAAGCCCCCCTCGAGTTGCAGGCGATCGGGGTCGGACATCTCGGGAATGACCACGGGGTCGCTCATACCCGGACCCTCATCACTGACAGAGATACGCACGAGATCCTCGGTGAGGCCGATCCGCACACGGACTCTCCCTGGCCTATCGGTCAGCAAGTTGGCCTGAATGGCGTTGGTCGTCGCTTCCGACGTGACCCAGCGAAGATCGTCCAACCGCTCGCCATCGAGAACGTCGAGGCAGGACGCGGCAGCGGCGACGACGATTCGAGCCACCGTCACCATGTCGAGTCGAGAAGGAAGATCCAGCTCGACGAACGCCTCAGGCATGGCGCTGAACGTAGCTCATCCGATCGGTCCGCAGGACATTGACACGGCCCCTCTGCCCACGGGTTCTCGGTCAGTCATGGGCCTTGAGCCAACTGCTGAACGAGAGCACGCTGCCGGGGTTCGGTCGACGTAGCCACGGCCAAGGATGAACGGCTACGGGACGGATCTGTTCGGCCCGAGTTCCGAAGCCGGGGACGGGAGCGAAGGTGACCGCTGTCTTGCGTCCGCCCAGCACCTCGACCGGTTGCCCGACATGCAGCTCGAGCTCGCGACTCTCGGCCAACTCGGCCAGGGTCTCGACCAAGAACACCAGGCGCTTGGACGACAGTTGAAGGCGGGCGAGCAAGGGCTGGTCGAACACGAAGACCACGGAAAGATCGGGGTGAGCGGCCAGTGCCGGGTCGTCTCGACCCAACGACTCCGCTGTCAGCCACACCAGTTCGGGGGCCTCCACCAAGGTCGGCTCCTCCGGTCCTCGACGCAGTGTCTCGAGCCGATCCGACCGCAAGTCGACCGGCTGTTCGGTCGGCAACAGTTCGGGTTCGTTCGGCCAATCCTCGATCGGGCAAGCGTGCACGAGGTCGCACGATGCACAGAGCCCGGGGGCCCGCTCCTCGACCTGCCAGCGACTGAAACCGTAGGACTTGGCGGCCCCGACGCCAGACGTCCACTGCCACCCGAGGCGATTGGCCGCTCTCGACCCATCGAGGAGATGCCGGAAGAAGTAGTCCTCACCGTCTTGCCAGCGAGCCCCCGAACGCACTGCCCAATGGCTGGCCAACCACATGCGCGACTGATTGACGAGCCACCCGTCGTCCTCCAGTTCGCCGACGGACAGTTCCAGGCAGGCCAGTCGGCGATCCCATTCGAGATGATCCGCCACAGGCGGCGGGAGCCGGTGTCGCGTACCGGACGAGGTTCGAGCCCCGAGACGGGCATACCAGTGCCGGGCGTACTCCTGCCACAACAACTCGTTGCGGAACTTTGCGACATCGGCACTCGGGCCACCCTCGACCCGATCCCACACCCTCTGCAACGAGAGCAGTCCGTGACGGATGTAGGGAGAGAGTGCCGACGAGGCACGACGGGGTTGGGGGTAGACCTCGTTGCGTCCCGCCGCGTATCCCTCGACGTCGAAACGATCCAAGATCGCCTCAGCCTGGCTCTGGCCACCTCGAAACCGTTGAGAGCCCCTCACGACATCGCTGACCAACGCACTCAGATGGTCGCTGACGAACGCCTCTGCGGAGTCGCGGCCTTGGGATGGGATGGGCAAACGGGTCACTGACGCTCCAACACGACGAAGTCCTCCGGTATCTATCGGCGGCCGAGTCGCAGACCTGACTGGGTGATCTCACCATGTCGCCTGTGATGCACTCACCCGGGAGGCCCGCGAGCTGTGCACGCCATCCTGTTGCCGGCCCTGCCGTAGCGATAGGGGACAAAATGCCTACGCTTGGACGATGGACGGGGTGGACCACATCGAGCACTTCCTGGACCTGCTCGATACCGAGGGCCGATTGGTGCACGTCGAGTCGATGGCGGAGCGTCTGGCTCGCCCCGGCCAACTCAGCACGGCGCTCCCGGCCTCCATCGAACATGTGCTTCCAACCGGTGGACTCTGGTCCCACCAAGCCGAAGCCATCGATCACCTCCGGTCCCGACGTTCGGTGGTGGTGGCCACGGGAACATCGTCGGGAAAATCGCTGACCTTCCAGGTTCCGATCGCCGAGTCGATCGTGTCCGGGCTCCGAGCGTCGACGTCGCTGCTGCTGTATCCGACCAAGGCGTTGGCCCAGGACCAACGTCGAGCACTCGACCGCTTGGGAGTACCGGGGCTGGTCGCCTCGACCTACGATGGCGACACCGATCGTGACGATCGGAGTTGGGCTCGAGGCAACGCCAATGTGCTGCTCACCAATCCCGAGATGCTCCACTACGGCATCCTCCCTCACCACACCAAGTGGGCAACGTTCCTGAAGCGGCTGAAGTTCGTCGTGGTCGACGAGCTCCACGTCTTGCGGGGAATCTTCGGTACCCACATGGCCCATGTATTGCGCCGACTTCGGCGGGTTTGTGCGCTGTATGGGTCTGACCCGACCTTCGTGTTCTGTTCGGCCACGATCGGTACGCCCGAGGTGCTGGCCACCGAGCTGTGCGGCAAGGAGGTCGTTGCAGTCGTGGACGATGGTTCACCATGCGCAGAACGTCGCGTGGCCTTCGTAGAGCCAGCTCTTATCGACGTCGAACGCGGTCTTCGACAGTCACCGGCAAGCGAGACGATCCGCACCGTGATCGAGCTGGTGTTGTCCGGTCGGCGGGTCATTGCCTTCTGCGCCAGCCGATCCCTGACCGAACGCGTGGCGGCGGGAGTGGCTCGAGGCCTCCCGCCGGAACTGGCCGATGCGGTTCGCCCCTATCGCTCGGGATACCTGGCGTCGGAACGACGCGACATCGAAGCCGAGCTGGCGGCCGGGTCGCTGCGGGCCGTGATCTCGACCAGTGCCCTCGAACTCGGTGTGGACATCGGTGGGCTCGATGCCACGGTGCTCTGTGGCTTTCCCGGCACCATTGCCTCCTTCTGGCAGCAGATCGGGCGGGCCGGGCGCAACGGTCAGGAGTCGATTGCCGTCCTCGTGGCTGGTGACGATCAGCTGGACCAGTGGTTCGTCAAACATCCGAAGGATCTCTTCGAACGTCCGCCGGAACCAGCCGTCATCAACGTCTCGAACACCGAGATCCAGGTGCCCCACCTCGGCTGTGCCGCCTACGAGACACCGTTGTCAGCGGCCGACGAGAAGTGGTGGCCGGACCTCGACGAAGGAGTCCGACTCGGCGTTCAGCGCGACGACCTTCGAATTCGACGGGACCGACACCGGCTGGCCCGAGCGACATGGGGCGGACGAGGTATGCCCTTTCGACGGTTCGGTCTTCGTTCGGCGTCAGGAGGCGAAGTCAAGATCGTCTCCACCGATGATGACCTCATCGGGACGGTCGAACGTTCACGAGCCGGGCACCTGGTGCACCCGGGCGCCGTCTACTTGCATCGTGGTCAGCCCTGGAAGGTGCTCGAACTCGACAGCCACCTGGGTCGAGCGGTCGTGACCCCCGACGACGGCAACACATGGACCCAGGTCATTTCTCGAGTCGGGATCGGCGTCCTCGACGCCGATCGAACCGATGCTCCGAGCAAGGTCGTGGGTCGGGCAACCCTCCACCGAGGGATGGTGTGCGTCACCACGCAGGTCACCGGATACCAGCTTCGAGAAACGGGGAGTCGAACGCTCCTCGACACGGTCGAACTCGACCTCCGGCCCGAGGAACTGGTGACGACATCGATCTGGTACGAGTGGACCCCGGACGTCGTGAGCCTGTCCGGGGTCAGCGACTTCAACCTTCCCGGCGCCCTCCACGCAGCCGAACATGCGGCCATTGGCATCCTTCCGTTGTTCACGATCTGCGATCGATGGGACGTGGGCGGGGTGTCGATCGCAGCGGCACCTGCCACCGGCCTGCCAACGGTGTTCATCTACGACGGCTACCCGGGCGGCGCGGGGATCGCCGATTTGGCCTTCGACGCCGCCGACCGTCATCTGAGCGCCACCGCCGAGGTGCTGGCCTCGTGCCGTTGCACGACCGGTTGCCCGTCGTGTGTCCAATCCCCCAAGTGCGGCAACGGGAACGAGCCTCTGGACAAGTTGGCAGCCCGGGCACTGCTCGAGACCACCCTGGGTTTCGAGGACCCCTTCTGAGTACTGAACGACCCTGAGTACTGAACGACCCTGAGTACTGAACGACCCTGAGTACTGAACGACCCAGGACACCTCGACGAGGCCGCCCCTGCCCTGTCTGTCAGGGTGGGGTGAGGCGCCTCGGGAAAGACGCCCAGGCAAAGCGCTGACGTTCAGTCGAACTCGATCACGCAGCGACCGCGGGTCCCGCCGGCCTCGAGGCGGGCATGGGCCTCGGAAGCTCGATCAACGGGAAAAGTTGCCGCAACCCGCAACGTCACGGCACCGTCTTCGACCAATTGTCGCAGTTCGTCCAGCTTCTGGTGCTCCTGGGAGTACTCGACGACCCAGGTCGTGGTGAACGCAATGGCTCGCTGGGGTCGAGCCGAGAAACCCCGAATCGACGTGAACGCGCCGCCGTCACGCACGGCACCGATGACCAGATCGTTCTGTACCGACCCGTCGGCGAGACCATCGACTCCCTCCGGAACGTGTCGTCGGATGGCTTCCGCTACGTCGTCACCTCGGGGGACCACGATGTCCGCTCCCAGCCGTGACACCAAATCGGAATCGGCCTCGGATGCATCGGCGATCACCGTGAGCCCGGCCACCTTGGCCAACTGCACGACATAGCCGCCGTAGCAGCCTGCGGCACCGGTCACGGCCAGGGTCTGGCCCGGTTCGAGACCGAGCAGATCGAGTGACAGCCGGGCAGTCAGCCCATTCATCGGCAGGGTGGATGCCTCGGCGTGGCTGGCATTCGCCGGTGCCCTCGCCACCGACGCCGCAGGCACCACCAGGTTCTGCCGATAGGCACCGTGGGCACCCTTGGGCACGACGACGGCCATCGCCCGATCCCCGACACGAATTCCGGTGGTGACCCCGGGCCCGACCTCGTCGACGACACCGGCGGCGTCCATGCCGGGAACGATCGGAAACCCGAACTCCCTTTGCGCCTCCGCCCGCGAGCCGTTGCGAGCCAAGGTGTCCGTCGGATTCACGGTCGCGGCGTGCACTCGCAGTCGGACCTTCCCCGGTCCGGCATGGACCTCGGGGAGGTCGATCGTCTCGAGAGCCTCAGGCCCTCCGTAGGCATGGACACCGATGGCTCGCATGCCCAGACCCTAGCGATCCTCACTCCACTCGCATCGTGACCGAGCCCGACACGGTGACGTCGCCGATCAGCCGTCCGACCAGCGGGACATCGGTCGGCGACCGATAACTGACCCGGGCCGTCGTCCGATCGCCTCGCTCTCCACCTCCCGACAACGACACGGTCAAACGGTGTCGATCGAGATTGCTGGCACCCTCAGCGGCTCGTCGGGCGACCGCCGCATCTGGATCGACTGCGGCCGAGCGAGCCGCCTCTCGGGCGGCGTGCTGGACCAGGAGTTGATCCTTGGCCACCAGCGCAGCCTGGATCAGGATCATCAGAAGCAGGACAACGACGGGGAGCACCAGCGCCAACTCCACCGTTGCCTGACCTCGTTCGAGCCGGTTTCCGTCGTGCTGGCGCTCCCCGTCGCCCATCAGCCGACCTGCCCGATGACCGAGTCGAGCACGGCGTTCAGCAGCCGAGTGACTCGACCGGTGCTGCTGGCCCAGGCCAGAACGAGCCCGGCCAACGTTGCCGCTCCCAGGATGACCAGGGCGTACTCGGCGGTGGCCTGACCTTCTTGGCGTCGACGCCCCTGTGTCGCGATCAGTGCATGAAGCATCTGCATGGTGTTGTGCCTTTCCTGTTGTCGTGGTTCGGCAGCACGGCTGCGAGGTTTCCGGCCCGGGTCGTGCGGTTCACAGACTCCGGAACGAGAGCAGGAGGAGAGGCAGCACAGCCCCTACGAGGAGGGCGGGAAGCGAGCAGACGACCAGCGGGAACAGCAATTGAACGGGCAAGCGGCGGGCTCGGATCTCGGCCTGGATTCGCCGAGCGCTGCGTGCTTCGGCCCCGAGGCGAGTCAACAACAACGCCAGCGGCGCACCGTCGCGTTCAGAGGCAAGGAGCGCCGCCACCAGCGGCCGGTAGGTCTCACCGAGACGCTGGGGAAGCGTTTGCATCGCCTCTCGCAGTGGACGGCCGGCGCGAGCCTCCTCCAGCACGGCGCAGAGGTCTGCAGTCACCGTCTCGGGGCCAACGACCGAAGCCACCCGAATGGCCTCGTGGATGGTGCCGCCCGAACCAACGGTCACCGACACGAGGTCGATGACCTCCGGCAGCACGGCTGCCCGGGCGGCCCGGTGACGTGTGGCCGCCACCGCGCTGAATTTGCGGCGCCCACCGACGACCAGAGCCGTCGTCAACAGGATCGAGGGCCACCAAACGATGGCGCCGACGACGATCGTGGGCCCGACGGCGAACCACGGATTCCACTGAGGTCGGCGGCGATCCGGCCGAGACCGGTTCGTCGAGCCTCGCGCCTCGAGCGCCGTTGACATCAACCCAAGGAAGACCGCTACGAACGAAGCGACGCCCATGACCGCAGCCATCATCGCCGTCTCCCCCACACCGCGAGATCGATCCAGATCCATCCCGCCGCCAGCAACCCCGTCATCGCGATCAGACACCCCAGCCCTGGCACCGAGCGCAGATAGAAGTGAGCGGCATCGTCATCGATCAAGATCAGGACGAGGACGAAGGCGACCGGAAGAAGCGACAGCACGACCGACGATGCCAAGGCCTGTGACGACTGGGCCCTGACCTCGGCATCTGCTGCTGCGCTCGCTCGCAACGCCTCACCCAGTCGGTCGAATGCCGGTGCCGCCGGGCCGCCGTTGCTCACCAGTACGAGAGTGGCCGCCGTCACCATGCGAATCGCCGGCGTTCGGAGACCTCCAGCATGATGGCGAAGTGCGTGCTCGAGGCTCACACCGCCAGCCAGAGCCCCGGCGACGTCCCCCAGCGCAGCATCGACGCGGCGCCATCGAGCGATGCCTTCGACGAATGCCGAGGGCAACGCTGCCCCCGAACGCAATTGCTGCACCAGATGGTCGACGAAGGCCAGCAAGTCGGTCTGGAGGACCTGCTCGGCCCGACGTTCGCCCCGACGCCGCCACAGCCTTCTGGCCGGCACGGCCAACCAGAGCACGAGGATCAGGATCGAGACGCTGCGTAGTGCGACCGCCGCAACCACCACCCCGAGGAACGCCAACGAGACCCGAGGCGGTGGGGCCGGCCACGGGCGACCACGTTCAGCTCGTGGTGGCGGACGAGTCCAAAGCCAAGCGATCAGGAAACAGGTTCCGCACCAGAGGACGATCAAGAGGTCGACCTCCACACCGGTCGGAGCCGGTGCCTGGAGGACCCGGTTGGAGTGACGACCTCGGCCACCTCCACCACTGCGCGCCGGTTTCCTCGACGGGCCACTTGCACGACGACGTCCACCGCCGACATCAGCTGGTGTTCGACCGCAGCCGGTGGAAGATCGACGTCGCCCAACATGGCCAGGGTGAGCAGCCGATCCAGGGCAGCGGCACAGCTGTTGGCATGACACGTGGTCAGCGAACCCGAGTGCCCGGTGTTGAGGGCGAGTAGCAGATCGAGGGCTTCGGCCCCACGAATCTCCCCCACGACGATCCGGTCGGGTCGCATTCGCAGCGAGGACCGGACCAGATCGCGCAATGAAACCTCGCCCACACCCTCGGAGTTCGAGGACCGAGCTTCGAGGCGGAGCACGTGATCGCCCGAGAACTGCAACTCGGTGGTGTCCTCGAGAACGACCACACGTTCGCCCCGAGGAAAGTGGCACGCCATGGCGTTGAGCAGGGTCGTCTTGCCAGCACCGGTACCACCTGACACGACGATGGTCCTCCGTTGCTCGACGCAGGTTCGCAACAGACCTGCCACCTCGACGGGACCGAAGTCCTCCAGCCGCAACGACATGACCGAGAACCGACGAATGGTGATGAACGGTCCTCCGATGGCCAGGGGCGGAATCGCGATGTGCACTCGGCTGCCATCGGCCAGGCGTCCGTCGACCAGGGGGCTCAGGCGGTCGACTCGGAGGCCGAGGGGATCGAGTACCCGTTCGATCAGGAGATCGATGTCGGTTCTTCCCAACTCGACATCCGTTTCGATCAGGTATCCGCCACGTTCGAGCCAGACCCGCCCTGGGCCATTGACCATCACTTCGGTGACCGTCGGATCGTCGAGCAATGCGGCGATGGGGCCGAGCCCGTGCGCCCGCCTCCACGCCCGCTCGGCGACATCGACCACCGCGGTACCGGCCAGGAGCGGATCGGCTCGCCGGATTCGCTCCATGAGATCAGCCCGAGCAGCCGACGGCTCGTTGGCCAGGAGTTCGGCCAACTGCTCGTCCATCGAGTTCGGGCTCATGAACCAAGTCCGAGCAACTGTTCGAGCGGGCGCAGCGCTCGCGGCAAGCGAGCACTCAGCAGGCCGGCATCGACGGCGCGTGCGATTGCCGGATCCCACCGGATCACCGGGCCGACCGCAACACCGACCGAAGCACCGACATCCTGGGGTCGCAACGCTCGGCCTGGTTCAGCCACCAGCACCACGGCGTCAGGGTCAGGGCCCCGTCGTGCTGCCCGCAACGCCAGGTAGCACGCCCGAGTAACGAGGATCGTTCGGCGGCTGGCGGCCAGGAGTGGGACGACGACCTGGGACTGCGTTCCTACGTCGAGGATCACCGTGCGCCCTTCGGCCGACAGCAGCCGAGCGAGGATGCGACTTTGGGGTGCGCTCGGGCGCATCCGCCCCTCCCCGGCCGTCAGGAGCGAGAGGCGATCGGTGATCGGCACTTCGATCCTGCGCAGCGCGTCCGGCAATGGCATCTCTGCCGCCAACCACTCCGCTAGACCGGGACGGTCATCGGTGTCGACACCGAGCAACGCCGGCAGATCTCCGTTCAAATCCACCAACAGGGTCGGAGCCGCCGACGATGCCAGGAGGGCCGCCGATGCTGCGACGACAGAACAACCGACGCCACCTTTGGCGGCGAAGAACGACAACATGGGAACAACCTCCACGACGAGCGATCACATCGAGGGGGAAGCGATGAACCGGCACACCTTCGGGGGGAGAACGGGGCCGATCGAGAGGGATGCTCTCCACACCGATAGGGTGCCAGGTGGAGGTGTCCGAGTACCTGGTGGGCTCCCCCGCCTTCAAAGCGGGTGTGCGATGTGATCCATCGTAGGCGGGTTCGATTCCCGTCCACCTCCGCCAAACAAACTTCTTCGGATCATTCACCGACAGAGATCGGTCAACGCCCTCCCGGCATTCCGACGCCCCAGGTTCCAGTGGAGCAGACGATCCGAGTCGAGGGCAGACTCGTCCTCGCAGAGCCTGGTGCGCAGTTCGGCTCGCAGCTTCGGCTCGAATCGATCGATGTCGGCGGCCAGTACGGCCCGTCCATCCTCGGTCAGCTTGTCGACGTGGAACAGGATCGAACGCTGCTCGGGCCGAGCCAGATTGTGCCTGGCGATGATGGCTTCGGGGTTGGCGACATTCAGCGCGAACAGTACGACCAGGCCCGACCCGACCAGGGCCGAGGTCATCCATGCCTGCCCGGACCGCCACCCACCGATCCGCAACGCCACCAACGCGAATCCGATACCGATCCACACGGAGAACACCGTGCTGTAGAAACGGAGCGGGGTGAGACCATTGTCATCGATGTACAAGTGCAACCGACCGACCGCGACCATCACGATCACCAGGGTGAGCACCACCGCCGTCATCGATGAGGCGAGGAACAGGCGATCTCTTCGGGCCCAAGCCGCAGTCGACGACCGGAGTGCCAACAGCACGGTCATGGTGATGCTGGCCACCCAGAGTAGTTGGAAGAACCCGCCTCGGGCGTACGAGCGGTACGTCAGCCCCTCGGCCATCAGGAGAGCGTCGCCCGCGTCGGACCGAGCCAGCAACTGGGCGAACACGAACGATGCGAACAGCAGATCGAGTGTCACCAGCACGATCAGCGTCTCGACCCGCCCGAGGCTCCTCGTCGACAGCGGGCGAGGCGAGCCGACGTCACGATGGGCCAACCTCAGCACGGTGGCCATGCACCCGGCTCCGACACCGAAGAGCAGGAGGTGACCAAGGATCGGGCTCAGCCCGAGGTGAGAGAAGAACGATGCGAACACCACGTCGGCCGATCCCAGGAGCGATCCCAAGACGATGGCCAACGGAACCGCAATGGCGATCCCCCGCATCACGGGTAGAAGAAGTTCGCGACGCCCGTTCGCCTCCCGGCAGAACGCCGCTCGGAAGTAACCCGGGGTCTCCACGACCAGGAGCACCGGTTCGACGGCAGCTGCAGACGCCTGCGCCAGCACTGCCGACGGACGAAGATCCCCGACCCTCGACTCTCGCATCGTTGCCACCAACAACAACAGGCCGACTGCGGCGACGTTGAACATCGCCAACCGGGGATCGGTCCGAATCGACAACATTGCGGCCCACAGGACGGCCAAGCCGATGAGGGTCCGGCCCTGGCAAGTGCTGATACGACCCCCGACGAGGAGACCGACGGCCAGCGCGATCAACGACATCGACGTGGCCAACGACGTGACCGTCAGCACCCGCAGCGCCAGATCGGCGCCTACCCCAGCGCCAATGAGCGCACTGATCCAACGCTTCTCGATGACGATGGGCCGCGCCGAGGAGGGAGGCGGGGGCGAGGATGTCCCCAACGGCGTGGCCAGTGAAGTTGGATGTTGCGGTGGAATCGGGGGTTGTGACGTCATGGCTGACAAGTGTCTTCCCCGACCGTTGTGGAAGGGGTCGCCAAGATGTGGAGATCGGGTGCAAGCCCGATCTCACCGGGTCCGAACCGGCCTGGGTCACCGACGAAGCTGCCTCCAGCGCGAGGTGGCTTCGGTCAGGGCCTTGCCGTCGGGGTCGACGATGGTGCCCCGCACGTACAGATCCCTGCCGTCGATCCGCTCGATCATGGCCCGTGCCACGACGATGCTGGCCATGGGAACCGGAGCCCGATAGACAAGATGCATCTCGGCAGTCACACACGCCATGTCCGATGAGTCCTCCGGCAGAGCCAGCTGCGCGGCAACGCCCATCACCTCATCCAGGATGGTGGCCTGAATCCCGCCGTGCACCACGGTGTCGAGACCGCAGTGGTGGGACGCAGCCTGGTGCCTCGTCTCGACCGTTCCATCGGGCCAACGAGCGAAGACCAGACGAAGGCCCTCGGCGTTGGCCTGACCGCACCCGAAACACCGGCTCACGCCCATTCGCTCGATCAACACCGGTTCGGGCTCGCCGCTCCGGTCTGTGCCCAACCGATCAGTCATGACTTCGCAGGCGACGACGGAATCGTCGCATGCCTCCGAGCCAACGGTCATAGTCGTCGGCCTTGCGCTGGAAGTACGTGGCCACTTCCGGATGAGGCAGCACCAGGAACCGCTCGGCTCGAATCGCCTCGACACAGGCATCGGCGACATCGTCGGGTTCGAGGATTCCATCGCCCGCCGCCTGGCGAGTGCTCGTGGCTTCCTTGGCTCTGGGTCCGAGGATGTTGGTCCGAACGGCTTGGGGGCACAAGACCGACACACCGATGCCCTCATCGCCATGGTTGATCAGGATCCACTCTGCCAAGGCGACGGCTGCGTGCTTCGATACCGCATAGGGCCCGGAGTCCATCTGGGTCAACAGTCCAGCTGCTGATGCGGTGTTGAGGAGGTAGCCGCCTCCCCGCTCGGTCATGCCCGGAATGACGGCCCGAGCCGCGGCCAGGTGCGACCACGTGTGGACGTTCATCATTCGTTCCCACTCGTCGGTGGGCAGATCGAGCCCACCTCGCAGCCCGTAGCCAGCGTTGGACACGAACACGTCGAGCGCTCCGAGGTTTGCTTCGGTATCGACCACGAGCCGTTCGATGGCCCGATGATCGCCGACGTCGAGCTGGGCAGAAGTCGCCACATCACCGACCATGGCAGCCGTTTCCGCAGCGTTGTCGGCGTCGAGATCGGTGCACACCACGGCCCTGGCCCCTGCGGCCGCGAACTTCACGGCCAACGAGCGGCCGATACCGGAGCCAGCTCCGGTGATCACGGCGACCTTGTCGTTGAGTTCCATTCCCAGACCCTAGGAGCAGGTCAGGGGTGCCGTCGATCCGCCGCTACCTTTCGCCCCATGACCGATGCTCCGCGAACTGACTCCGACCATCCGGCGACGCTCGGGACCGACGTGCTCCCGGGTGCCGAACCGATGTCGGTTACCGCCGGACCAACCGGCGTTCTGTGTCTCCACGGATTCACCGGCAGCCCCGATTCCATGCGTCCCATCGCCCAGGCCATGGCCGCAGCCGGTCACAGCGTGGAACTCCCCCGTCTTCCCGGTCATGGCACGACGGTCGAGGACATGATCACCACCGGCTGGGCGGATTGGACCGCTCACGTCGATGACACCTACCAACAGCTCGCAGCTCGCACCGAACGCGTCATCGTCGTCGGCTTGTCGATGGGGGGCACGTTGACGCTCTGGCTGGCAGCTCGCCACCCCGAACTCGCTGGCATCGTTCCCATCAACGCGTCGGTCCTGCACGACGCCGACACCCGCGACGGCATTCAGGCGTTCGTTGATTCGGGAGCCGAGGTGATGGACGCCATCGGTGGGGACATTGCCAAACCAGGGGTCATCGAGGTGGCCTACGACCAGACACCGCTGCGTCCGCTCCTGTCACTGTACGACGGAATCATCGAACTGAACGAGCGGCTCGGCGACATCAAGATGCCGTCACTCATCATCACCAGCGAGAACGATCACGTGGTGCCACCTGCCTCGAGCGATCGTATTGCGGCAGCGGTCGCGGGTCCGGTGGATCGCCTCATCCTGACCGAGAGCTTTCAC